>NZ_JRMK01000068.1:0-23214 GCF_000972925.1 Mycobacterium sp. UM_Kg1
CCCGACAGCCCGCCGCCGGGCCTGTCCAGCCGGTCCTTGACCTCGTTCCACAGATTGGCGGCGCGCAGCGAGAATTCTGCGGTTTCATCGAGCGCACGGCGGTTGCGGATGCCCTGCAGTTTGAGGCCGGCCACCACGTTGTCGCGAATCGACATGGTGGGAAACGGATTCGGACGCTGGAACACCATTCCGACTGCCTGCCGAACGCCCACCGGGTCGATTCCGGGCAGGTAGATGTCCTCGC
Source organism: Mycobacterium sp. UM_Kg1 (assembly GCF_000972925.1). Taxonomy (NCBI): domain Bacteria; kingdom Bacillati; phylum Actinomycetota; class Actinomycetes; order Mycobacteriales; family Mycobacteriaceae; genus Mycobacterium; species Mycobacterium sp. UM_Kg1. Next base: position 245 of record NZ_JRMK01000068.1, read on the forward strand.
CGTCGAGCAGCACCGTGCCCTCGATGCGGGCCCCGGGAGTGGTCTCGTGCATCCGGTTGAGGGTGCGCAGCACCGTCGATTTCCCGCATCCCGAAGGCCCGATGAACGCGGTGACGCTTCGCGGCGCGACCGACAACGTCACGTCGGCCACCGCATGAAACGACCCGTAGTAGATGTTGAGGTCGGCCAGGTCCAACCTTTTAGCCACCGTGCAGCTCTCCTTGTTCGCCCACCGCTGGGTGTTGCCGAGTCAGATCTAGAACTTCTTGGGGGCGAAGATGCGCGCCCCGAACCTGGCCGCGACATTGAGTATCGCGATCAGCAGGATCAGCGTCAGAGCAGCGCCCCAGAGACGGTCTGTCGGCACTGCAGCTGCGCCGGCGCCCGCCGACGTCTGGTCGTACATCATCCCCGGCAACGATCCCATGAAGCCGTGGAACATATCGAAATTCATCGCCTGCGAATAGCCGACCAGAATCAGCAGCGGCGCGGTCTCGCCCATGACCCGGGCCAGCGCCAGCAGAATCCCGGTGACGATCCCGGACAACGCCGTGGGCAGCACGATGCTGGTGATGGTCTTCCACTTCGGCGCCCCCAACGCGTAGCTGGCTTCGCGCAGGTCCATCGGAATGATCCGCAGCATCTCCTCGGTCGCCCGCACGATCACCGGCACCATCAGCAGCACCAATGACAGCGAGACGGCGAAACCGGATCGCTGAAACCCGAGGGTGGCCACCCACAGGGCGTAGATGAACAGCGCCGCGACAATCGACGGCACCCCGGTCAGGATGTCCACCGCGAACGTCGCAAGCTTGCCCAGCCTGGTGCCGGCGCCGTATTCGACCAGGTAGATCGCCACGAAGATGCCGATCGGGATGGAGATTGCGGCGCACAGCAGTCCTTGCAGCAGCGTCCCGACGATCGCATGGTAAGCGCCGCCGCCGGCCACGAATGCGGTCATGCCGGCCTGCGAGTGCGTCCACCAGTCACTGGAAGATACGGCGCCGAAACCGAGTCTGAGCACTGAGAACATCACCCAGACCAGCGGCACCAGGGCCAAGGCCATCGCGAGGGTCACTAGCACCGTGGCAATCGCATTGGCCATCCGCCGGCGCGGCCCCACCCCCGCGAACGTGCGCGGCTTGACGGGCCGGTCCAGCAACGCGGTCATGACGGAACCTTTCGGGTGATCGCAATGCGCGCCAGCGCGTTGACGATCAGCGTCAGCACGAACAGCACCAGCCCGGCCGCGATGTAGGCACCTGCCTTGTACTGGTCGTTGAACTCCGATGCCGTGGCGGCGATCTTGGTGGCGAAGGTGGAACCGCCGTCGAACAACGACCAGTTGAACGCCTTCTGAGTGGAACGCAGGATGATCAGCAGGGCGACCGTCTCACCGAGCGCGCGGCCCAGACCGAGCATCGCGGCACTGATGTAGCCGGAGCGGCCGAACGGCAACACCACCATCTTGACCACCTCCCAGCGAGTCGCCCCCAGCGCCAGGGCGGCCTCGATCTGGCCACGGGGTGTCTGGGCCAGCACCTCGCGGGTGACGGCGGTGATGATCGGCAGGATCATCACCGCCAGCACGATTCCGCCGGTGAAGATGGTGCCGCCGCCGGCTACCGAGGCGTTGCCGGTGGCGAACAGGAAGAACCCGCCGAGGTGTTCGTTGAGCCACAGCGCGGTGCCCCGCAACCGCGGAGCGAGCACGTACAGACCCCACGCCCCGTAGATGATCGACGGCACTGCCGCCAGCAGTTCCACCATGTATCCCAGCGGCCCGACGAGGCGCCGGGGCGCGTATTGGGCGAGATAGACCGCCACACCCAGCGCAACCGGCATGGCCAGCGACAGGGCGAACAGCGAGACGAACACCGTCACCTGCAGCATCTCGGCAATGCCGAAATGCATGGCGGAGGTGTCGGTGGTGACCCAGCTGCCGCCGTAGGTGAAGAAGTTCTCCCGGTTGCGCTGCAGCGCCGGTATTGCGCGTAGCAGCAGGAAGCCTCCGACGGCCGTGATCACGACGATGATCAGCACCGCCGAGCCGGCCGCGGACAGGCGGAATATCCGGTCCTGGAGGCGGCTTGCGGTAGAACGCACCGCCGTCGACCTCACCGATGACGCAGACGGGGACACAGGCGCGGACACAGACGACTCGGCGATGCTCGACACCCCCTGATCGCTTGCGGGACGCCGCCTACTGGATCGCGTCGATCGCGGCACTCAGGCGCCGTTTCAACTGGTCCGGTAACCGAACGTATCCGGCAGCGGCCAGTTCGCCCTGGCCGCTGGTGGAGGCCGACCGCAGGAACGACTTCACGCCGGCCGAGGTGTCGGCGTCGTAGCCCTTCGAACAGACGATCTCGTAGGTCACCAAGACTAGCGGGTAGGCGGCGGCCTGCTTGGTGCCATACAGCGACCTCAGGTCCAGACGCATGTCGTTGCTGTCCTCGGAGAGGTATCCGGCGGACTGGATCGCGGCGCCGGCCGTGTCGTCGGTCGCGGCGACTGCTCCCGAGCCCGAATCGATCAGCGCCGAGAGCAGGCCGGCCTGGTCGGCGAAGCCCTTCTCGACATAGCCGACGGCACCCGGAGTGCTCTGCACCGCCTGCACCACCCCGGCCGACTTCTGGGCGCCTTCGCCCACGCCGCCCTGGAACTCGCTGCCCTCGCCCTTGGTCCAGGCCTGCGGCGCTGCGGCGCTGAGGTACTTCTGGAAGTTGTCGGTGGTGCCCGAGGAGTCCGATCGGTAGATCGGCGTGATGTCCATCGCCGGCAGCTGCGTTCCCGGGTTGAGGGCGACCAGCGCGGGGTCGTCCCAGCGGGTGATGCCGCCGCTGAAGATGCCGGCGAGCACGTCGCCGTCGACCACCAGGTTGTCCACCCCGTCGAGGTTGTAGGCGATGCTGACCGGCCCGAACACCAGCGGCAGATGCCACGCCGGGTTCTGGCGACACCGGGCAGCGGCCTCGGCCACCTGCGCCTGGCTCAGCGGCGAGTCGGATCCGGCGAAGTCGACGTGCCCGGCGATGAACTGTTCGCGGCCCGCACCCGAACCGGTCGGGTTATAGGAGAGGTTCTTTCCCGAACACTGCTGGCCCCACACCTGGTTGAACACCGCGATCGCATTCTGCTGAGCGGTCGAACCCTCGGCAGTCAACGTGCTCTTCCCGGAGCACTCAGCGGAATCCGCTGCGCCCGTAGTGATCCCGGTGCTGGTAGCGCTCGCACCGTTGTCGTCGCTGCCACAGCCGCTCAACGCCAGCCCGGTCATAGCGGCTGCCACCAGCGCAAGACCCGCCGTCGTGCGTGTCATCAGTTCTCGCTTTCTCACTCGGCATTGAGATCACTCCGGAACGTATGCGGCACTCATGGATGGCAACCACATGGCAGATGAACGGGTGGTGAATTGATTGGGCGAGTTGTCAGGCCTGATCAACCGCGGCGTAAGCGGTGTCGACGCTGTACACGGCGAAACCCAGCTGCTCGTAGGTGCGCAACGCCGCGGTGTTGTCCGCCTCGACATACAGCAGCACGATCGCCGAGTCGACATCGGCGAGCCGCTCGGCGAGATAGACCAGCCCCACCTCGGTGAGCACCCGGCCCAGGCCGCGTCCCTGGGCAGCCGGATCGACCCCGACGACGTATACCTCCCCCGCGCTTTCGGCTCCCGGCTTGCCGCGGTGGATCTTCGTCCAGTGGAACCCGAGCAGCGTCGGTCCGTCGAACGCCAGAAACAGGCCGCCCGGGTCGAACCAGGCCTCGGTGCGCCGTTGTGCCAGATCGTCCGCCGTCCAGCCGCCCTGCTCCGGGTGCCAGGCGAACGCGGCGTTGTTGACCCGCAGCAGCTCGGCGTCGTCGGCGGGGCCCGCGTAGCTGCGGATCGACACGCCCGGCGGAATCGCCGGCTGCGGTACGCCCCGGAGTGACCTGCGCATCTGCAGCAGTTCGCGGACCGCGACCAGCCCCAGGGCTTGAGCGGTTGCGCGGGCGGCGGGCAGGGTTCCGTGGGCCCAGAAACGGGTCTGGCCGCCGGTTCTGGCCAGCGCGGCGCGGGCCATCGCCGTCCCCAGGCCCCGGCGCCGGGCCGGCGGCGCCACCACCAGCTCTGCCATCGGAATGGCATCGCCGGCGGCCAGATTCAGGTAACCCACCGCGACGGCCCCGTCGGCGACGATCAAGTGTTCGGTGCGAGCGGCGGCGAGCTCGCGCAGCACCTGCTCCCCCACCGGCGCGACGCCGTCGTGCTCACCGGCGGCGGCGATCAGCTCACGAACCTGCCGCTGCTGGTCCGCGGTCAGTGCGCCATGCCAGTGCGGAGCGGTCACTGACTGGTCAGCGACTCGGAAGTACCGCCGTCGGCACCGTTGAGGTCGTCGAGCACCTCGTCATTCGCGGCGTCGGCGGCATGTTGTCCCCGCGCCGGCCGGACCGCCTTGTAGCCGACGTTGCGAACCGTGCCGATCAGCGACTCGTATTCCGGCCCGAGTTTGGCGCGCAGCCGCCGGACGTGCACATCGACCGTGCGCGTGCCGCCGAAGAAGTCGTAGCCCCACACCTCCTGCAGCAGCTGCGCCCGCGTGAAGACCCGGCCGACGTGCTGCGTGAGGTACTTGAGCAGCTCGAACTCCTTGTAAGTCAAGTCCAGCGGCTTGCCCCGCAGCCGCGCGGTGTAGGTGCCCTCGTCGATCAGCAGCTCACCGAGCTTGGTCTGTCCGGATGCCTGCTCGGCGGCCGGTGCGCCGCGCCGGCCCGTCAGCAGCCGCAGCCGGGCATCGGTTTCGGCCGGTCCGGTACCCGGAAGGAGAATCTCGTCGATCCCCCATTCGGCGTTGACCGCCACCAGACCGCCTTCGGTCACGACCGCGACCACCGGAACCGACCCCGCGGTGGCACTCAGCAGCCGGCACAGCCCACGTGCCCCCGCCAAATCGGTGCGCGCGTCCACCAGAACCACCTCGGCCGAACCGGCTTCAAGCAGCGCCGAGACCTCCGGAGCAGCCGTCCGCACCGTGTGTGCCAGCAACGACAGGGACGGCAGCACCGCGTCAGGGTGCATGTCAGCAGTCAACAGCAGTAGCTCCAACGAGGCCCTCCAGCGTCCCAGGTGCTCTAACGATAGCGTGCGACCTGCCAGAATGACTCGGTGCGCAGGGTGCTTATCGGGATGTCGGCCGCGATCGCGGCACTGGTCGTGGCGGTCGCCGGGTTTGATTTCGGGGCGGGCGTCTACGCCGAGTACCAATTATCCCGGGCCGTGCGCAAGGCCACCGACCTCACCGCGGACCCGTTCGTGGCGATCCTGGGCTTCCCGTTCCTGCCGCAGGCGCGCCGTGATCACTACGACGAAGTGGAGATCAAGGCCCCCGCCGTCACGCAGCCGATGATCGGCAAGGTGATGCTGGAGGCCACCATGCACTCGGTCGACCTGACCGAGGCCACCTGGCGATTCCGGCCCGACGCTGCGATACCGGTGGCCAAACTGGAGAGTCGAATTATCATCGGTTCTGTGCATTTGGGTCGCTATCTGGGCATTCGCGACCTGATGGTGGAGGCCCCGCCGTCGGAGACCGATGACAACACCGGCGGCACCACCGAGTCCGGAATCTCCAGCAGCCACGGCCTGGTGTTCACCGGCACCCCCGCGGGCTTCGGCAAGCGGGTGAGCGTGGCGGTGGACCTGTCGATCGCCGGCCCGGACCACAGCACCTTGGTGATCACCCCGACGGGCATCCTCACCGGCCCGGACACCGCCGATCAGGATGTTCCCGACGAGCAGCGCGTCGCGGTACTGACCGCGTTCCGTGGCAGCCTGCCCCAGCAGCGACTCCCGTTCGGGTTGGTCCCGACCAGCCAGGGCGCCCGTGGGTCCGACGTGATCATCGAGGGCATCGCCGACGACATGACGGTCACCCTGCCGGAGTTCCGCCCGCGATGAGCGTCATCGCGATCGCCACCGCCCTGCTGGCCGCCGGGGCCATCGGATGGTGGCTGAACCGGCGGGGCGGAGTCCTGCGGGAACTGCCCGAACGCAGCGACTCCACCGCGAGCGCCGACGCCGCCTTCCTCGGCATCGAGCCCGGCCGCCCGGCGGTGGTGCACTTCTCCGCGCCGTGGTGCGGACCGTGCGCCGGGGTGCGCCGTGTGGTCGAGAAGGTCTGCGATGACCTCGGGGGTCTCCCCCATCAGGAAGTCGACATCGACGCCAACCCGGAGGCCGCCCGCAGATTCTCGGTGTTGTCGCTGCCGACCACGGTGATCTTCGACACGAACGGCCGACAGCGCTACCGCGCCAGCGGCGTCCCGACGCTGGCGGACTTGCGTTCGGCCCTCGAACCCCTGTTGACCTGACCAGCCCTGCGTTGGGTAGGCTGTACTTCGTGTTCGCCCGCCTTGAGCTTGTGCTCACCAAGCGCCGCACAGTCGACCTGTGCCGCACCGCGGGCTGCTGCTGTTGTCGTTGTCGCTGAATCGCCGCGCTTTCGCGTCGCTATCGGAGCCGCCCGGAATGCCGTGGCATGTCTCCACCAGCCATTCGCAACGACAACACCAGGGAGCATTGCATGCAGGACACTCACACCGACACTGCGCAGGTAGATGTCCGTGGTCCCCGATTCGCCGCCTGGGTCACCACCGCCGTACTGGTGGCCGTGCTGCTCACCGCGCAGTTCAGCCCGGCGGCCGCAGCCGTTGCGCTGGGCGCCCAAGCAGCCGTTTTCGCGATCGGCGCGGCGCTGGGGCCCCGCCGCCACCCCTACGGGCGGTTGTTCGCCCGATTCGTCGCACCGCGGCTGGGGCCGGTCAGCGAGCGTGAGCCGGTGGCGCCGCTGCGCTTCGCCCAGCTCGTCGGCCTGGTGTTCGCCGTGCTGGGCGTCGCAGGTTTCGCCTTCGCACCCACGCTCGGTCTGATCGCGACCGCCTTCGCCCTGGCGGCGGCCTTCCTCAACGCCGCGTTCGGCATCTGTCTGGGCTGTCAGCTCTACCCGCTTGTCGTGCGCCTGCGGCCGAACGCGGCGTGACCCCCTCTTTCCTCGTTCTTAACCGAAAGGATTCCCACCATGGCACGCTCGGACGTCCTGGTCTCCACCGACTGGGCCGAGAGCAATCTCGACACGCCCGGCATCGTCTTCGTCGAGGTCGACGAAGACACCAGCGTCTATGACATCAACCACATCCCGGGCGCCATCCGGCTCGACTGGCGCAAGGACCTGCAGGACGGGGTGCGGCGCGATGTCGTCGACGCGGCCGCGTTCTCCAAGCTGCTCTCTGAGCGCGGTGTCTCCAACGATGACACCGTCATCCTGTACGGCGGCAACAACAACTGGTTCGCCGCCTTCGCCTACTGGTACTTCAAGCTCTACGGGCACGAGTCGGTCAAGCTGCTCGACGGCGGCCGCAAGAAGTGGGAGCTCGACGGACGCCCGTTGTCGAGTGAAACCGTCAGCCGACCGGCCACGTCCTACACCGCCAAGCAGCTCGATGAGTCGCTCCGTGCCCGCCGCGACGAGGTGATCGCAGCGATCAACACCAAGAACCTGGTCGATGTGCGCTCCCCCGAGGAGTTCTCCGGCAAGATTCTGGCCCCGGCACACCTGCCGCAGGAGCAGAGCCAGCAACGCGGCCACGTCCCCAGCGCGATCAACGTGCCGTGGAGCCGCGCCGCAAACGAGGACGGCACCTTCAAGTCCGACGATGAACTGGCCAAGCTCTACGCCGAAGCCGGCCTCGATGGCGAGAAGGAGACCATCGCCTATTGCCGTATCGGTGAGCGCTCGTCGCACACCTGGTTCGTGCTGCGTGAGCTGCTCGGACACCGCAATGTCAAGAACTACGACGGTAGTTGGATGGAATACGGCTCCCTGGTGGGTGCCCCGATCGAATTGGGAAGCTGATATGTGCTCTGGACCCAAGCAAGGACTCGCCCTGCCGGCCAACGTCGACCTGGAGAAGGAGACCGTGATCACCGGCCGCGTGGTCGACAGCAACGGTGCGTCGGTCGGTGGCGCCTTCGTCCGGCTGCTGGACTCCTCGGACGAGTTCACCGCTGAGGTCGTCGCCTCGGCCACCGGCGACTTCCGGTTCTTCGCGGCGCCGGGGGCCTGGAAGGTGCGGGCACTGTCCTCGGCCGGCAACGGCGACGCCGTGGTGACGCCGTCGGGCGCGGGCCTGCACGAGGTGGACATCAAAGTCGCCTGACGCGTCGCGGTGCCCGACGGCGGCGTCCCGCTGCACCCGGCTCCGCCGGCCTTGCGAACGCCGCTAGACTTTCCCCCGTGGTGTTGTTCTTCGAGTTGATGCTGGTGGCGGCTACTGGCCTGATCACCTGGTTCGCGCTGTACACGCTGTATCGGCTGATCACCGACGAGATGTGAGCGGTTCCGACCCAGGCACGCAGGCCGGCGGTGAGCACCCGGTCGAGCGCGGTTCCGGCGACCGTGCGGTAGCCGCCGCCGCCGAACGAGCCAAGCAGACGGCCGCCCGCAATATCCCGGTCTTCGACGACTTACCGTTCGCCGACACCGCCAACCTGCGCGAAGGTGCGAACCTGCACGACGCCCTGTTGGCACTGCTGCCGTTGGTCGGGGTGTGGCGCGGCGAAGGCGTGGGTCACGGCGCGCACGGTGACTACCGGTTCGGGCAGCAGATCGTGGTCTCCCACGACGGCGGCGACTACCTGAACTGGGAAGCGCGATCCTGGCGACTCTCCGACGGCGACGAGTCCACCGAGCCGACCCTGCGCGAGACCGGCTTCTGGCGTTTCATCGACGATCCGGACGACCCCGAGGAGTCCCAGGCCATCGAACTGCTGCTGGCGCACTCCACCGGCTATGTGGAGCTGTTCTACGGGCGTCCGCACGGCCCGGCCTCCTGGGAGCTGGTAACCGATGCGCTGGCACGCAGCAAATCGGGGGCGTTGATCGGCGGCGCCAAGCGTCTTTACGGCATCGTCGAAGACGGCGACCTGGCCTACGTCGAGGAGCGGGTGAACGCCGACGGTGAGCTGGTGCCGCACCTTTCGGCGCGACTGTCCCGCTTCGTCGGCTAAGCGCCGCACTGACGGGCTTCAGCCGCCGGCCACCGCAGGCTCAGCGCCCGATAGCGGTGTCGACCAGTCCGGCGAATTCGCGCTCGGACACCCGGGGGTTGAGCACCCGGCCGTCGAGGGTGTGCACCCTGGCCGCCAGCGTGATACTGGAGACCAGCCAGATATCTTGCGCCGCGGCCAGATCGGCCTGCCGCAGCGGGGCGTAGTCGCACTGGTAACCCGCGCCGCGGGCCACTACGAACAACGCCTCCTGGGTGGTGCCCCGCAGGATCGGGTGCGACAGCGGCGGCGTGATGAGCCGCCCGGGTTCCACCAGGACCACCGTCGAACGCGGGCCTTCCAACACGTAGCCGTCGGAACTGACGAAGATGACGTCGTCGGCGCCATGCTTCGCGGCGTAGCGCAGCGCCGCCATGTTCACCGCGTAGGACAGCGTCTTGGCGCCGGCGAGCAGCCATGGCATCTGCAGGCCCTGCGCGGACAGGCCGCGGTCCAGGGTCACCGCCGCCACCCCCTGGCGACGGGCCGCGAGGATCCGCTCCGGCAGCGGTGTCAGCATCACGTACTGGGTGGGCGCCGAGCCGCTTTCCCGGCCGCGGCTGTAGATCAGCCGCAATGCGCCCTCCCCGGTGCCCGTCCACTGCTCGACCGCGGTCTCGGCCGCACGGCGCCATTGGTCCAGGTCCGGGGCCGGCAGATCCATCAGTTCGGCCGAACGCGCCAGCCGGTGCAGGTGCTCGTCGAGGAGGCAGGCGTTGCCGTTGCGCACCAGCAGGGTTTCGAAGACCCCGTCGCCGCGCAGCGCCGCCAGGTCGTCGGCGTGCAGGAGCGGGGAGCCCGGCGCGGCCGGCCCGCCGCCCACGGTGACGATCGTCACGACGGTGTCGTCCTCATCGGCGTCGGCTGCCATGGACCGTGAGCGTAGCGGCTCCGTAGAGTTGGCATGTGTCCGCCGTCCCCGCACCCGATTCCGGCCCCGACGCCGGCGCCGTCTGGCACTATGGCGACCCGTTCGGCGAGCAGCGCAGCGCCGAGACCGGCGTCGTGTTGGTGGACCGGTCCCACCGCGCGGTGCTCGAGCTGAGCGGCTCGGACCGCAAGTCGTGGCTGCACAGCCTGTCCACCCAGCACGTCGCCGATCTTGCCGACGGCGCCAGCACCGAGAACCTCACCCTCGACCCCAGGGGGCACATCCAGAACCACTGGGTCCAGACCGAGTTGTCGGAACGGACGTACCTGGACACCGAACCGTGGCGCGGCACGCCGCTGATGGAACACCTGCGCAAGATGGTGTTCTGGGCCGACGTCCGCATCGAGCCCGCAGACTTGGCGGTGCTCTCGCTGCTGGGTCCGGGCCGCGACGGCCCGGAGGTCCTCGACGCGCTGGGGCTGGCCGCACCCCCCGGCGCCGTCGCGGCGCCGATCCCCGGCGGGTTTGTCCGCCGAACACCCGGCCAGGACGCGCTGGAGTTGCTGGTCCCGCACGCCGACAAGGGCCAGTGGCAGCAGCGGTTGACCCGCGCCGGGGTACGGCCTGCCGGAGTGTGGACCTATGAGGCCCGCCGGGTGGCAGCGGTGCGGCCCCGGCTCGGCGTGGACACCGACGAGCGCAGCATCCCGCACGAACTGAACTGGATCGGGGGGCCGGGCTCCGGCGCGGTGCACCTGGACAAAGGGTGCTACAGCGGGCAGGAGACCGTGGCCCGCGTGCACAACCTGGGCAAGCCGCCCCGCATGCTGGTGCTGCTGCACCTGGACGGATCGGTGGACCGGCCCGCGACCGGCGACCCGGTCACCGCCGGGGGCCGTCCGGTGGGCCGGCTGGGCACCGTGGTCGACCATTTCGAGCTGGGGCCTATCGCACTGGCGCTGCTCAAGCGCGCACTCCCGGCCGACACTGCGCTGCGGACCGGCGCCGACGCCGAGGTCAGTGCGGTGATCGACCCGGAATCGGTGCCACCACCGGATGCACCGGGTGCCGGGCGGCTGGCCGTCGACCGGCTACGGGGCCGGGCCTGACGGTGATCACGGCGACACAGGCCAGGTCGATAACTGGTGCGGCGGCACGGTAAGCTGTCGGCAGGACAAAACACACATTCAGATCGGAGCCGCCTGTTCATTGGGCCGCTCCGTTATTGCGCGAGGGGGTCCCCCCATGGGCCGCGGCCGGGCTAAGGCGAAGCAGACCAAGGTTGCTCGAGAGCTGAAGTACAGCTCACCAACAACCGATTTCACCCAGCTCCAACGTGAGCTGGCAGGGTCTGAGGTCAACGACTCCGACGGTGACGACTCCTGGAACGGCGACGACGACTGGCGCCGCTGAGCGCGCAGTCGTCTCCGAATCTGTCACTCCCCACAGGACTGTGGGACCCGGCCTAGAACCGCCGGGGTCTAGAACCTCGGGTGCTCCCCGACCAGCCTGGCCCCGTCGCCCGGTTCGGCATCCTTGCCCGGCTTGGTGATGGTGCCCAGCGGCCAGCAGTCCACGTGGCGGGCGGTCAGAATGGCCAGCGCGCGGTCGGTGTCCTCCGGCGCGACGACGGCCACCATGCCGACACCCAGATTGAACGTCTTCTCCATCTCCGCGCGACTGACCCGTCCGCGCTGGGCGATCATCGCGAACACCGGCGCCGGCGTCCAGGTGCCACGGTCCACCTCGGCGATTAGTCCGTCGGGGATGACGCGCGCCAGGTTGCCGGCCAAACCGCCACCGGTGACGTGACAGAAGGTCCGCACCTGCGTCTCGGCCGCCAGCGCCAGGCAGTCCTTGGCGTAGATACGGGTGGGCTCGAGCAGCTCCTCGCCCAGGGTGCGGCCGAACTCCTCGACGTGGCCGGCCAGGTTCATCCGGTCGATGTCGAGCAGCACCGCCCTTGCCAACGAGTAGCCGTTGGAATGCAGTCCTGAGGAACCCATCGCGATCAGCACGTCGCCGGGACGGACCCGCTCCGGGCCGAGCACGTTGTCAGCCTCCACCACCCCGACACCGGTCGCGGAGATGTCGTAGTGGTCGGGTTCCATCAGGCCGGGGTGCTCGGCGGTCTCACCACCGAGCAGCGCGCAGCCGGCCTGCACACAGCCCTCGGCGATCCCGGAGACGATCGCGGCGACCCGCTCGGGCACGGTGCGGCCCACGGCGATGTAATCCTGCAGGAACAGCGGCTCGGCGCCGCAGACCACCAGGTCGTCGACGACCATCGCCACCAGGTCGATGCCGACCGTGTCGTGCTTGTCGAGGGCCTGAGCGATCGCCAGCTTGGTGCCCACGCCGTCGGTGGAGGACGCCAACAACGGCTCACGGTAGTCGTTGCGCAGGGCGAACAGGCCGGCGAAGCCGCCAAGTCCGCCCCGCACCTCTGGCCTGGTGGCCTTGGCAGCCAATGGCTTGAACAATTCGACGGCCCGGTCGCCGGCCGCGATGTCCACTCCGGCCGATGCGTAGGTAACGCCCTGGGAATTCGATTCTGCTGACGTCATCGCGGTAAAGGCTACCGGTAGCCGACTGCGGACGGTATTGCGCTCGGCATTGAGGTGCTCAGAGCCGGTTGTGGCGTACCTGGTTGAACGGCACACCACGGTCGGCGGCGTACTCGCGGGGCAGGCCCAGGACGCGTTCGGCGATGACGTTGCGCGCCATCTCGTCGCTGCCCCCGCCGAGTCCCACGGTCTGGCGCGACAGGTAGCGGCGACCCACTCTGAGCAGGTGCGTCTCGTCGTCCACCACACCCAGCGGTCCGGCGACCGCCATGGCGGTGTCCACCTCCAGATAGGTCACGTCGGAGTGGAACAGCCGGATGATCGAGGCCGCGGCAGGCGGGAGCTCACCGCTGCGCATGCCCCGCCCGGCGTAGTCGATGAGCTTGTCGCGGACCATGCGCCGGGCGAGAACCCGGCCGATCTGATCCCGGGTCAGTGGATCGTCGGCGGTGCCGCACTCCTGCGCCAGGGCCAGGAAGTCCCCGGCGGCCATCTCGGTGCGTTCCGGCCCCCGCCCGCTGGCGAACTCCGAGCCCTGGCCCACCGCCCGGCGCTCGTGGTAGAGCAGCCGGGAGGCGACGTCCCAGCCCTTGTTGACCTCACCGACCACCGCGTCGGGCCCGAGCCGCAACCCGTCGAAGAACTCCTCGCAGAATTCGTTGGAGCCGTCGACCTGCTCGATGCGGCGCAGCGTGATGCCGGGCGCGTCGATCGGCACCAGGAACATGGTCAGGCCCTCGTGCTTGGGCACCGTCGCATCGGTGCGCACCAGCAGCAGCCCGAAGTCTGCCGCGAAGGCGCTGGTGCTCCATGTCTTGGCCCCGGTGACCACCCAGTCGTCGCCGTCCCGCTCGGCTCGGGTGATCAGGCCGGCCAGGTCGGATCCGCCGCTGGGCTCGGAGAGCAGCTGCACGAGCACCTCGTCGCCGCGCAGGGCGGCGCTGATGTGGCGGCGCTTCTGTTCCTCGCTGCCGGTGTCGAGCAGTGTGGCACAGCAGATGGTGAAGGTGGGGACGTTGAGGATCAACGGCATCTCATAACCGGCGCACTCGGCGTCGAAGGCTTTCTGATAGCCGATATCCAGGCCGAGACCGCCGTATTCGCGGGGAAAGCAGATGCCGGCGAAGCCGCCGTCATACAGGCGCCGCTGCAGTTCCCGCGCGCGTTGCCAGGCACCCTCGTCATCGCGGCCGTTGCGCGGGGGGTGCTGCGGGTCCAGGCGGGGCATGTTGGCGGCCAGCCAGTCGCGCGCCGACGCGGCGAAGGACTCCACGGAGATGTCGCTCATGCGGCGGGCTCCGTGCTGCTGGCGGCCGCGAAGATGGCCTGGTGATGCTCTGCGGGGGTGCCGAGCAGATTGCGGTACAGGGTGGCCCGACGCAGATACACGTGCAGGTCGTGTTCCCAGGTGACGCCGATTCCGCCGTGCAGTTGTACGCATTCCTGAATCAGCCGGCCCGCGTGCTCGCCGAGATAGGACTTGGCGGCCGCGGACCACATGGCCGCGTCGTCGTCGCGTGCGGCCACTTTGTCCACAGCGCCGTCGGCTATCGCTCGGCAGGCATGCAACCACATGGTCATGTCGGCCAACCGGTGCTTGATCGCCTGGTAGGACGCCAGCGGCCGGCCGAAGCTGTACCGGTCCCGGACCCAGTCCACCGTCATGGTCATGACGACGTCCAGGATGCCGGCGACTTCAGCGCAGACCAGGGCGATGCCCACCTGGGTCTGCCGGTCGATGAGGGCACCGGTCTGTGCCGCCGAACCCACCACCGCCGAGGCGTCGACTTCGGCATCGCTGAACTCGATGCGGGCGAACCGCTTCACCAGATCGATGCCGGGCTGCGCTGTCACCCGCACTCCGGGTGCGTCGGTACGGATCAGGAACTGGCGCAGCGCGCCGTCGTCGGTGCGGGCGCCGACCAGCACCAGGTCCGCCCGGTCCCCGGCCTCAACCCGGTCTTTGACTCCGTTGAGCCGGTAGCCGCCGTCGGTGGCGGTCGCGGTCAGCCCGGGCTGATGGGGGTGAAAGCCCCGGCCCGGTTCGTCGGCGGCCCAGGTAGCCACCAGCTCCCCGCAGAGCAGCGCGGCGATGCTGTGGGCGTGTGCCTGCCGGTTGTCGGCGTCGACCAGACCCGCCAGAACCGTGCTGACCGGACACAGCGGGCCCGGTGCCACGGTGCGTCCGATCTCGGTGGCGATCGCGGCCAGGTCCCGCAGCCCGCAGCCGGAGACGCTGCCGCCGCCGAGTTCCTCGGGCACCAGCAGCCCGGCCCACCCCAGTTCGGCCGCCTGCCGCCACCAGGCCTCGTCATAGGATTCACCGCGCGCGTGCAGGTCGCGCTGGTCGCTTAAGGCTGCGGTCTTGTCCAGAAAGGCACGGGCCGTGGCAACGAAAAGCTCGGTTTCGGTAGAGAGTTCGCTCATCTCATCTCATCTCATCTCCTCGTGGCTGCCAGGATCACCGGATCACCGCGACCCGGCCCCGACGGCTGGCCGGTCAGGGCTCGACGTGGTCGCCGAGCAGCGGGTGCCCGGCGCCCTGCTCGACGACCCGCGACAACAGTGCCCGCAACGCCTCCTGCTCATCCAGGCTCAAGACACCGAAGACCTGGTCGTGGGCGGCGATCGCATCCGCGACCACCGCCGAGGTCACCGCACGCCCCTCGTCGGTCAGGTAGGCGCGCAGGATGCGTCCGTGGTGGGGATCTTGCTTACGCTCTAGCAGGCCGCGGCGCTCGAGGGCGCTCAGCGCCAGCTGCACGCCCTGTGGGGTGATGAGCAGACGGCGCGCCAGCTCGGCGCCGGACAACCCCGGTTCGCCGGCCAGTTGGCGCAACAGACCGATCTGCGCGGTGCTCACACCGTGCTCGCTGATCGCTTCGTTCACGGTGGTCAGCGAGTAGTAGAAGGCCTGCTTGAGCAGCCACAGGATGTTGCTGGTCAGATCCATGTCCTGCTTTCCCTGTCACCTGCGTGAGTAGACCTGGCCGTCCTTCACGACAAAGCGCACGTCGAGGGTGACGCTGATGCTGAGGGCGAGATCACCCGGTACGGCGATGATATCGGCGCACTCACCCGACGCCAGCCGTCCCAGTTCGTGGCCGGCGTCGGTCAGTTCGGCACTGCCGACCGTGGCCGCCCGCAAGGCTGGAGGCGGTCATGCCAGGCCGGCGCGGTATGACCGGGGGCTCAGGACTGACTCAGCGCGGCGTCGTTGCCGCTTTCGGCTTTGAGCGCCGTGTTGGTCAGCATCTGCTCGATGACGTTCTTGCCCAGGGCACTGTCGTCGGGCAGCTCGATCGGGTAGTTGCCGTCGAAACACGCGCAGCACAGCCGCGAGGTGGGCTGTTCGGTGGCCGCGATCATGTCGTCCTGGCCGACGTAGCCCAGGCTGTCGGCGCCGATGGTGCGCCGCACCGCCTCGACCATCCCCTCCTCGTCATCGACGGCGTTGGCGATCAGCTCCGCCCGCGATGCGAAGTCGATGCCGTAAAAGCACGGCCACTTCACCGGCGGGGACGCGATGCGCACGTGCACCTCCACCGCGCCGGCCTCCCGCAGCATCCGCACCAGGGCACGCTGGGTATTGCCCCGCACGATCGAGTCGTCGACGACGATCAGTCGCTTACCGCGGATGATCTCCCGCAGCGGGTTGAGCTTGAGCCGGATGCCGAGCTGGCGGATGGTCTGGGACGGCTGGATGAACGTCCGTCCGACGTAGGCGTTCTTGGTCAGGCCCTGCCCGTAGTCGATGCCGGACTCCTGGGCATAGCCCACCGCGGCCGGGATGCCCGACTCCGGCACCCCGATGACCAGGTCGGCATCGACCTGGTGGGCGCGGGCCAGCCGACGGCCGATCTCCACCCGGGTGGCGTGCACCGACCGGCCGCCGATCGTGCTGTCCGGCCGCGCCAGGTAGACGTACTCGAAGACACAACCCTTGGGGGTGGGGTTAGCGAACCGGCTCGAGCGAACACCGTCGGCGTCGATCGCCAGCAGCTCACCGGGCTCGATGTCGCGGACGAACGAGGCACCGACGATGTCGAGCGCTGCGGTCTCCGATGCCACCACCCAGCCGCGGTCCAGCCGGCCCAGCGACAGCGGCCGCACGCCCCACGGGTCGCGGGCCGCGTAGAGCGTGTTCTCGTCCATGAAGGTCAGGCAGAACGCACCGCGTGCCGTCGGCAGCAGCTCCAGCGCCGCCTGCTCCAACGAGGTGTCGGCGGCACCGTGCGCCAGCAGGGCGCCCAGGATGTCGGAGTCGGTGGTGGCCACCCCGGGCTGGCGGGTGTCGATCAGCCCCAGTTCGCGGGCTCGTCCGGCCAGTTCAGCGGTGTTGACCAGGTTGCCGTTGTGACCGAGGGCCACGCCGGTGCCGGCTGCGGTGTGACGAAACACCGGCTGGGCGTTCTCCCAGGTGGTGTCGCCGGTGGTGGAGTAACGGCAGTGCCCGACGGCCACGTGCCCGGGCATGGCAGCCAGCGTCTGCTCCTCGAACACCTGGCTGACCAAGCCCAAATCCTTGAAGACCAGTACCTGCGAGCCGTCGCCGACCGCGATCCCGGCGGCCTCCTGGCCGCGGTGCTGCAGCGCATACAAGCCGTAATAGGTGAGTTTGGCCACGTCTTCCCCGGGCGCCCAAACCCCGAAGACGCCGCACTCTTCGCGGGGTGCGTTCTCAAGGTCTACTACCTGCTGGTCCGGCACGTTTCAGCTGCTCCAGGGGGACGGGCCTTAAGTGACGCGTTCAGTCTACGGTCAACACGCGTCAAGTTTCACCAACGGCAGCCATTCGGCGATCTCGCCGGCCCGAGAACCCGACAACCGCAGCTTCGCCGCGGCGGTCGCGTCGGCGGGATCGAGCAGGCCGGCGACCAACAGCAGCCAACTGCGCGGATCGGTCTCGACCACGTTGGGCGGGGTGCCGCGGGTGTGCCGCGGCCCGGCGATGCACTGCACCGCGACGAACGGCGGGATCCGCACCTCGACGCTGGCGCCGGGCGCCAGATCGGCCAGTGTGCGAGCCGTCAGACGGACCGCGGCCGCCAACTCGGCGCGGTCGGGGGCCGGCAGGCTCTCATCGCGCAGCCACGCCGCCAGCGCCTGCACGGCTGCGCGGGTCTGTGCCGGGTCCGGCTGCCGGCGGGGGCGGGCGGGGGCCATGTCAGTCCGCCGGGTGTGCGGCGAACCAGTCGAGCAGCAGGTCGGCGAGCCGGTCCGGGTCGGTGTCCGGGATCCAGTGCGAGACACCCTCCAGTACCTCGAACCGGCAGTCGGCGTCGACATACCGGGCCGTGTCGTGGGCCGCTTTGGGCTTCAGCGCCATGTCGTGGTCGCTCCACACGTACATGGTCGGCACCGAGATCTGCTGGTTGCTGTCTCCGATGTTCGACAGCGGCATACCGCGGTACCAGTTGAGCCCGCCGGTCAGCGCACCCGGTTCGGTCATGGCCCGCGCATCCCGCTCGGCCGCGTCCGCGATCTGGCCGCTGCGCCGCAGCGACTTGGCGGCCAGGGCGCCTTGCCGGCGCGTCAGCAGCCACTCCGGCAGCCAGGGCAGCTGGAAAAAGCCCATGTACCACGAAGCCAGCCCCTGACTGCTGGTGACAAACGACTTCAGGAAGGCGGCGGGATGGGGCACCGACACCGGCGACACCGTGGCGAGCCGTTCGGGCAGCTCGGCTGCCACGCCCCACGCGACCGCGGCGCCCCAGTCATGTCCCACCAAGTGCACCCGCTGCGCGCCACTGGCGTCGATCAGCGCCGCG
This sequence comes from Mycobacterium sp. UM_Kg1, assembly GCF_000972925.1. Lineage (NCBI taxonomy): Bacteria > Bacillati > Actinomycetota > Actinomycetes > Mycobacteriales > Mycobacteriaceae > Mycobacterium > Mycobacterium sp. UM_Kg1. The sequence continues at coordinate 18,545 of NZ_JRMK01000068.1, forward strand.
ATGTCGGCCACGAGTTCCGACATCCGATAGTCGCGGCGCCGGCGGGGCCGGGCACCCGGCGAGTAGCCGCGCTGGTTGGGCGCCAGGCATCGGTAGCCGGCGGCGGTGAGCCGGTCGATGACGGCGTTCCAGCTGTCGTTTCGCTGCGGGAAGCCGTGCAGCAACACCACGACGGGCCCCTCCGGCGGCCCGGCGTCGCGGACATCGAAGACCAGGCCGTCACGGGTATAGCGATCCATCGGTGAAGCATCCCGCATCGCGTCGCCCCGCGGTAGACGACCCCGGCGCACCGAGAGCCGCACCAACCCCGCGAGTGTCTACCGGTGCAGGGCAGCTCGGACCCGCTCGGTGTCGGCCGCCGTCCAGCCGTCGGGTGGCAGCACTGCCACGAGTCCGTCCAGAACCGTGCCGGAGTAGTTGTGGCCGTGCCCCGCGGGCATCTGCTCGCCGTGAAACAGGTCCGCGCTGACCTGCCAGAACGTCACCACCGGATACCAGCGCATCGAGGCGGTGCGGTCCGGTCCGGGTGGTTCGGTCAGCCAGTCGGGCCGCGCGAACAGCAGATCCGGTGTCCACCAGACCACCGGGTCGGAGGCGTGCTGAAGGAACAGCACACGGGGGCCGGGCCACTCCGGCGCGGCAGTCTCGGCGATCTCGGTCGGCAGTGTGCCCTGGGCGAAGCGCACCGTGCGGCCGTTGTCGTAACGCGGAAGTACCGCGGGGGTGCCGGGGTCGCGCCGCACCAGCAGGGCATGCCAGAGCGGGCTGGGATGCGGCGGCCCCACCCACAGCACGGCCTCATAGCCCATGTCGGCGATGTCGGGCAGCCACTCGAAGGCGGCCTGCCCGGCCATCGATCCCAGACTCTCGCCGTAGAGCATCAGTTTGGGCCGATGCGCGCCGGGCAGGCTTCGCCAGCGCTCGGCGATGGTCTGCACCAGCAGGCGTCCGGAGTCCATCGACTTGCGCTGATCGGCCAGGAACGAGATCCAACTCGGCAGGTAGGAGTACTGCACACCGACGATTGCGGTGTCGCCGTTGTAGAGCATCTCCACCGCGTCGGCCGCCGCCGGGTTGATCCACCCGGTTCCGGTGGTGGGCACCACCACCAGGACCCGCCGGTCGAAGGCGTGGGTGCGATCCAGCTCCTCGAGCAACAGCTGCATGCGGGCCTGGTCGTCGGCGGCGCTGTTCAGACCGGCGTACACCCGGATGGGTTCGCGGGCGGGCCGGTGGTTGACCCGGCTGAGCTCGTCGGCGCGCCGTCCCCCGGCGACGAAGGTGCGGCCCTGACTGCCCAGGCTGGCCCAGGACGCCACCGAATCCGGGCTGCCGGAGCGCTCCGGTTGCTGCGGCTGGAAAGTCCCGGGCACCGTGCCGCGGTCCTCGGGCTGGAACACCGCGCTGGCGCCGGCGAAGAATCCGCGGATCAGCACACCGTTGATCAACATGGTCAGCACGACGACGACGATCGCGCTGCCGATGAACATGGCGACTTCGCTGTTGAGGTGCCACCGCCGGATCAACGCCCGGGCCAGCAACCGGCTGGCGTCGATCAGTACCCGCACGACCGCGACGAGCGGGGCCGCCATCCCGATCGCCACGCCCAGGGTGCGCAGGTAGCCCAGGGTGCCGGGACCCTCTATGCCCAGCAGCTCGGAGACCTGGCGTTGCCAGCCCGCGGCCGGGACCAGCATCACGACGCACGCGGCCGGCGCCCCCACCACCACCGCTGCCTTCAGCGCTACCAAGACCCGGCGCGGCGGCGGCCACCAGTTCGCACCGCGCAGCACCAGCCGGTCCACCGTTGCGCCGATCAGCACCCCCAACCCATAGCCGAAGGCCGCGTTGATACCGCCGATCAGACCTTGGAACAACCAGTCGCGGGGCAACAGCGACGGCGTCAGCGACAGGCAGAAGAACAGCGCCCCGAACGCCATTCCGACGAAATTCAGGCGCAGCAGGCTCCACGCCCACACCAGCAGCGGGTGTCTCGCCGGCGCCTGCATGCCGATCTGGCTATCCGAAGATTCTCGGTAGCACTGCTTCGGAAGTGCTGCGCAGCTCTGCCAGCGACACAGTGAACTGGCCCTGGACCTCCAGCTCCTGCGACGCCTGGTCTACCACGCCGACGCGGGTGGCCGGCAGGCCGCGCGCCTCGCACATGGAACGGAACCGGCTCTCCTCGGTGCGCGGCACCGCCACCAGCACCCTGCCGGCCGACTCGGAGAACAGGAAGACGAACGGATCGGCGTCCTCGGGAAGCAGGATGCGGCATCCGGTCTCACCGGCGATCGCCGATTCGACCACGGCCTGGATCAGCCCGCCTTCGCTCAGGTCGTGGGCGGCCGACACCAGACCGTCGCGCGATGCCGCGCTGAGAACTTCGGCGAGCAGCTGCTCGCGCGCGAGGTCGACCTTCGGCGGCAGCCCACCGAGGTGGTCGCCGGTCACCTGCGCCCAGATCGATCCGTCGAACTCGTCGCGGGTGTCGCCGAGCAGGATCAGCGTCTCGCCGGGCTCGACGCCGAAGGCGGTCGGAATCCGCCGGGCGACGTCGTCGATGACGCCGAGCACCCCGACCACCGGGGTGGGGTGGATGGGGGTGGCGCCGGTCTGGTTGTAGAAGCTCACGTTGCCGCCGGTCACCGGAATACCCAGTGCCGCACAGCCGTCGGCCAGACCGCGGACGGCCTCGGCGAACTGCCACATCACCCCGGGGTCTTCCGGCGAGCCGAAGTTCAGGCAGTTGGTGACGGCGATCGGCGTGGCGCCGGTGACGGCCACGTTGCGGTAGGCCTCGGCCAGCGCCAGCTGCGCGCCGGCGTAGGGGTCGAGCTTGGTGTAGCGGCCGGAGGCATCGGTGGAGATCGCGATGCCGCGCCCGGATGTCTCGTCGATCCGCAGCATTCCGCCGTCGGCATGCTCGGCCAACACGGTGTTGCCGCGCACGTAACGGTCGTACTGCTCGGTGATGAACGCCCTGCTGCACAGGTGCGGACTGCCCAGCAGGGCAAGCAGCGTCGCGCGCAGCTCCTCCCCGGTCACCGGGCGCACCAGGCGCGCGGAGCGGTCGGCGTTGAGGGCGTCCTGGGTCTCCGGGCGCTCGACGGGGCGGTGATAGATCGGGCCTTCGTGGGCAACCGTGCGCGGGGGCACGTCCACGACGGTCTGTCCGTGCCAGGTGATCTGCAACCGGTCACCGTCGGTCACCTCGCCGATGACGGTGGCGAGCACGTCCCACTTGGCGCAGACCGCCATGAAGGCATCCACGTTCTCCGGGGCGACCACGGCGCACATGCGTTCCTGCGACTCGCTGGACAGCACTTCCGCCGGGGTCATGTTCGCCGCGCGCAGCGGCACCTTCTCCAGCTGAATCGCCATGCCGCCGTCACCGGCGGAGGCCAACTCGGAAGTCGCGCACGACAACCCGGCTCCCCCGAGGTCCTGAATGCCGACCACCAGCTTGGCGGCGTACAGCTCCAGGCAGCACTCGATGAGCACCTTCTCGGTGAACGGGTCGCCGACCTGGACCGACGGGAGCTTCTTGCGGCCCGCACCGCTCTCGTCGCCGCCGAAAGTGTCCGATGCCAGCACCGACACCCCACCGATGCCGTCCAGCCCGGTCCGCGCCCCGAACAGGACGATCTTGTTGCCGGCGCCGGAGGCGAACGCCAGGTGCAGGTCTTCCTTCTTCAGCACCCCGACGCACAGCGCGTTGACCAACGGGTTGCCCGCATAGCAGGGGTCGAAGACCGTCTCGCCGCCGATGTTGGGCAGGCCCAGTGAGTTGCCGTAGCCGCCGATGCCGCGTACCACACCGTCGAGCACCCGGCGGGTGTCGGGCGCGTCGGCGGCGCCGAAGCGCAGCTGGTCCATCACCGCGACCGGGCGGGCGCCCATCGCCATGATGTCGCGCACGATGCCCCCCACGCCGGTGGCCGCTCCCTGGTAGGGCTCGACGTAGGACGGGTGGTTGTGCGACTCCACCTTGAAGGTGACCGCCCAGCCGTCGCCGATGTCGACGACGCCGGCGTTCTCGCCGATACCGGCCAGCATCGCCTTGCGCATATCGTCGGTGGTGGTCTCCCCGAAGTAGCGCAGGTGCACCTTGGAGGACTTGTAGGAGCAGTGCTCGCTCCACATCACCGAGTACATGGCCAGTTCGGCGTCGGTGGGACGGCGGCCCAGGATGTCGCGGATGCGCTGGTACTCGTCGTCTTTGAGGCCCAGCTCGGCGAACGGTTGCGGGTGATCGGGCGTCGCCGCGGCGTGTTCGACGGTGTCCGGCGTGGTCAGGGACGTCACGGGGTCAGTGTATGGCACCGATTTCGGCTCACTGCGGGGCCAGGAACGCCGTCAGAGCCGCGGCGTAGGCGGCCACGTCACCAGCACCCATCAGCTCCCGCGCCGAATGCATGGCCAGCTGCGCAGCGCCCACGTCGACGGTGGGTATGCCGGTACCTGCGGCGCTCATCGGACCGATGGTCGAACCGCAGGGCAGATCGGCTCGGTGCTCGTAGCGCTGCAGCGCCACCCCGGCCTGGTCGCAGGCCAGCGCGAAGGTGGCCGCGGTGCGGCCGTCGGTGGCGTAGCGCAGGTTGGGCTGCACCTTCAGCACGGGGCCGGCGTTGACCGCGATCGGATGACCCGGTTCGTGGCGGTCCGGG
>NZ_JRMK01000069.1:0-23198 GCF_000972925.1 Mycobacterium sp. UM_Kg1
ATGTGTATAAGAGACAGGTCGCTGTGCTTGTCTCAAGTCACACTTGTCTCGGTGACCCACCCGGGAAATGACGAACGCCCCGACGCAGGATGCGGTCGGGGCGTCACAGATACGTGCCGGCTGCGCCGGTGCCTCGTCCTCCTGCGTGGGCCGCCGGGATACTTCCCGGACCTTCAACCGATTGCTCGGTGACCGACGGTCTTCGGTGGATCGCCCATCACCCTAGCCCGACATGCGCCGTTTGGCCAAAACGGCGTCCGCAGCCACTCGTTGACTCTGCGCCCACCACGGGGCCTTCTCGCACTTTTGCCTGGTGGGCGCAGAGTCATTCCAGAGTGGCCAGGACGGCGGCGCCCACCAACCCGGCGTCCCCGCCGAGTTCGGCGGGCACCGCCTGCAACCCGCTCAGGAAATCGAGCCGGGCCCGCTGCCCCAGCGCAGTCCGCAGCGGGCCGAACAGCACGGCCCCGGACTTGGCGACTCCCCCACCGATGACCACCAGATCCAGGTCGCACACCGCCGCCACCGAGGTGATCATCACCGCCAGTGCGTCGGTGCCACGCCGGAACGCCTGCACGGCCACCGGGTCACCGGCTTGCGCGGCCGCGGACAGCGCCTTGGCGTCGGCCGCCGGGGCTTGCGGGACCCAGCCGTTGCTCAGCGCCCAGCGCACCATCGCCGGGCCGGAGGCGATGGTCTCCACGCAACCGCGCCCGCCACAGCGGCACACCTCGCCCTGCGGATCGACCACGACATGCCCGACGTGCCCCGCATTGCCGGTACGGCCGTGCAGGGGGACGCCGTCGAGCACCAGGCCCCCGCCCACCCCGGTCGACACCACCATCCCCAGCATGGATCGCGTGCCGCGCCCGGCGCCGTACCGGTATTCGCCGAGCGCCATGCAGAGCCCGTCGCCGCCCAGGCGGACCGGCACGCCGGGCACCGCCGCAGCCACCCGATCACGCAGGGCGAAGCCGCGCCAGCCCGCGATATTGAGCGGGCTGACCGTACCGATGCCGACGTCGACGGGCCCGGCCGAGCCGATGCCGACCGCGTCCACCCGTCCACCGGCGGCGTCCAGGGCGCCGGCGATCAGCTCGGCCACCACCGACCACACCACCTCGGTGCCCTGATCGGCCCGGGTGGGCAGGGCAGCGGTGTAGGTCAGCGCCCCGCCGGAATCGACCAGGCCCACAGCGATCTTGGTTCCGCCGACGTCCAGCGCGAGAACTGCGCCCATCAGTCGACCGCCACCGGGCTCGGCGTCAGCACCGCGATCGGCACAGCGTTCGAATAGGCCAGGGCACCCGCCCCGGCGACCCGGACCAGCGCCCACCAGGCGCCCGGCTGGGTCCACGCCGGCGGAGCGATGTCGAAGCCCAGCTCCACCCGCCCGCCGGCCGGCACGACGGCACCGACCGCCGGGGGCCCGGCCCACTCCCAGGTGCCCCAGGGACTGATCAGGTGCGCCTCGATCGCCAGGTCGGCGTGGGCGTCGGTGCCGACCGTGACGCTCAGCCGTTCCGAGCGCCCCGCGGTGACCTCGAGCTCCTCGAGGTCTTCGACATAAAGCAGCCGGTCGGTGCCCGGATCTCCGACGCGCACCACGGCCACGTCTTCGACCGGTTGCGACCAGGCCCGCGGCAGTGCGCCGGACAGGTCGAGTCGAGCCCGCAGCGGGTAAAGCCCCGGGTGAGCGGCAGCCGGCACCCGCACGCTCACCGGCACGCGCCGATGCTCCCCGGCCGCCAGGTGCACCTGGTGTTCGTTCGGGGTGACGGCCCAGCCCGGCGGGCACTGCCACGTCACCACGCCGCTCAACGTGGCGTCCACGCAGTCGCTGGCCACGGTCAGCTCGAGGTTGTGCTGGGTGCCCGGATCGGCGTCGACCCGGTGCGGGTGCACCGCCGGGATCGCCGGCAGACCGCCCAACGGCGCGGGGCCGCGGTTGTGCAGCCAGTATCGGGCGTACAGCGGCTGCGCCGCCTCCGCCTCCGGCGCCAGGCCGGTGGCCGCACGACCCGCACCACTGCCCTCGACGCGCAGGCGCGCAGTGAGCGTGGCGATCTGGAAGCCGTGCAGCCGGTCGGGAACGGGCTGGTCGAGCGGCTGTTCCAGCAGGTCGGCGCGGCCCAGGACGGTGAGCGAGCCGACATCGCTGTGCGCCGAGACCGCGGCCCCGGTCCCGTGGGTCTCCACCAGCCGCAGGGTGACGGCGCTCGGGTCGACCGGCGCCGCGCTGCCGCGGGCCAGCGGATTTCCCGCAGCCTTGAGCGCACCCAGGCCCACGCCGTCGCCGAGGCGCAGCAACGATCCGCTCGCCGGCAGCCGGCCACCGCCTGCGGCCGCCGGGACGGCCCGCAGCGGATCGGCGAACTGCGCGCTGCGCTCCGGGATCTGCGCGTCGCGCCAGTCGCCGTCGCCGGCCACCAGCGCGTAGTCGAAGGTGTGTGTCCAGTGCTGCAGCTGAAAGGCGCTGCCGTCGGGGGCGGCCCGCCGGGGGCCGTCGGTCCACGACGCCGACGGCCAGCTGGTGCAGGAGCGCAGCAACGCGGTGTGCAGGGTGCCCGCGGTGTCGACGGCGAAACTGGGCACGCCCCGGTTGATCAGCGCGACAGTGCGGGCCTCGAAGGGCTCCATCTGCGCGCTGACGTCCTGCTCGACCTCGATCTGGGCGTCGGCCAGGTCGTCGGCCACCCGGGCGATCTCGGCCGCCAGCGCGTCATCGTCGCGGGCGGCGAGCACCAGCACCGGCAGGGCTCGCGGGCGCGTCAGGTCGGCTCCGGGAACCCAGACCCGCGCCAGCGGGGTCTGCGCCGGAACCCACACCCTGCCCCGGCCGTGCCGCTCGAGCTGGCTGACCAGCTCGGCGGTGTAGGCCGGATCGGCGTCGGCCAGCACCGCCCGGGTGAAACCGTTGCGGTCCGGCCCGCCCAGGGCGATACGGACGTCGGGCAGGTTGGAGTCGACGCCGAGGTCGCCGTAGCGGGGCCCCTCGGCCTGCGAACAGGTGGCGGTGACCCCGTGCCGCACCAGCGCGACCATCAACTCGCGCGGCGGCGCGAGCCCGGCCGGGCGGACGACTTCGGCCACCGACACCGCTCGGCTGCCGCCGCCGGCATTGACCCGCACGGTCGCCGACAGGCCGAACCACCGGTGGGCGGAGGTGTCCAGGGTGCGGGGGTACTGCGCGGTGTCCACCGAACGCCCACTGGGCTCGTGCAGGACCGCGAAGCCGCGGCCGATCACCGCGTCTGCCACCTCGGCGACGGGCATGGCGCCGGGGATCGGGCAGGGCCAGCGCAGCCGCAGCAGGTGGTCGGCCCCGGTGAACTCGTGCACGGTCGTGGCACAGTCCACCCGGTCCACCCCGTGCCACAGGGTCAGGGTCTGGGTGTAGGCCAGCACGTCGCGGATCCGGCCGGACACCACCAGCCGCTGCCCCAGCGGGCCGTGCTGGGCCTGCACGGTCACGGCGGTGGCGACCGCCGAGGTGAACAGGTTGCCGCTGGGCACCAGATGCCACGGTCCCTCACCGGACTGCGGGTGCCGGGGATATTCGTCGTAGACGGCGAGCTGGTTGCCCAATCCGCCGTCGACGATCATCTCCCGGCCCCGGTGGCGCCACGACGCGATGCCGCCGCCGCGCGCCGGGTCCGCAACCAGCCGGTGGTGCTCGTTGCCGATCTCGGTGCCGGCCACCGGTTGCCAGCCGCGGGCATCCGGGGCGGGGAGTACCCGGTAGGACCGCCAGCCCAGCGACGGCACGTCACGTGCCAGCCAGCTCAGCGTGGCGCCCCCGTGGTCGACGTGGGCGGCGAGCTCGTTGCCGTCGGAGTCGACGACTCGGGCACCGGCCGTCAGCGGGTCCGCCAGGTGCGCGGTGACGATGTCGGCCCGGTCCCGGGCCACCGGGTTCCACACCACCAGGTGCTGCCCGTCGCGACCGGTTTCCACCAGATCCGACAGCGCCGCCAGAGCGTTGTCGCGGGCTTGCGTGCCCAGCTGCCAGGCATCCCGCCAGCCGGTCAGCAGGTCCAGATAGACCTGGTCGGCCTCCGAGCCGGTGATCGCGTCGTGGTGGGCGCCGTAACACAGCTGCGCCCAGGCCTTGGCCAGGGCCGCGTCCGGGTAGGGCACGCCGGTCAGCGCCGCGGCGAACACCGCGAAGCGCTCCGCGCCCAGGGTCGCCTGTTCGGCGGCCCGGTTGGCCTGCTTGGTGTCGATGTAGGACACGTGGCAGCCGGTGTAGATCGGGTTCATGTCGCGGGTCTGCGGGGACGCTTCGGCCCCGCGCTGCCGCAGTTCGGCGCGCACCGCGGCGAAGAACTCGCGCGGCAGGGCGCAGACGAACCTCGGCCAGGTGTAGCGGGCGTTCCAGTCCCGGTGGATCTGCGTGATCCACCGGTTGGGCGGGGTGAAGTCGGTGCCCACCGGCAACAGGACGTTGCGGGTGGCGGCCACCTTCTTCATGTCGACGAACAGTCGGTAGACGTCGTCCTGCGCGGCCGCCGGCGACGCGTCGGCGTCCATCCACCAGCCGGCCGCGTAATGCGCGGGCATGTAGTGGGTCAGCAGGCCGCGGCCCGACGGCGCGATCCATTCGAACTCGCTGGGGAACTGCATCCGCCGGGGATCGCCGCGCTCGGCCATCGGGCCCCACTGGTGGAACGGTCCGCGGGCCCAGGCGCTGGACGTCAGCCCGGCGTCGGCGGCCAGCCCCGGGAACTGGGGATCGTGGCCGAACACGTCGAGTTGCCACGCCGTGGCCGGATCAGCGCCCATGACGTCGCGCTGGAAGCCCATCCCGGCCACCAGGCTGCGAATCGTGGTCTCGGCGTCGGTGAGGTTCGTCGACGGCTCGTTGTAGGTGCCGCCCACCACCTCGACCCGGCCCTCAGCGAGCAGCCGGCGCAGTTCGGCGCGGTCCTGCGGGTGGGTGTCCCAGTAGGGCTTGAGGTAGTCGACCTCGGCCATCACGAACTTGTACTCGGGATGGTCGCGGGCCCAGTCCAGGTGGGCCCGCACCAGGTCGCAGCCGTTGGTCTGCCGGCACGCCCCGAGCGGGTGCTCGGTCCACACGCTGGTGTAGTTGGCCTGGGTGTTCCACCACACCGGGTCGTAGTGGAAGTGGCCGACCATGAACAGGGTCCAGCCGGGCTCGGCCACAGTGAAGGTGAACTCGACGCCGTTGGCCCTTGCGGCCCGCTGCTGGCCCGGCACCGGGCTGTCGACCGTCACCGGGACCTCCAGGACCCCGCTGCCCGGCTCGGCCGTCGATTCCCCGGCCAGGCCGTCGCCGTCGATGCGGACCGCAGCGCCCGCGGCGGCGTCGCGGTAGCCGACCCGGACCAACTGCACGGGCGCCTCAGGGGGCCCGACGAACTTCTCGGTCGCTTCGACCTCGAGGATCCGCATGGCTCAAACCTACGGATGCGCGCCCCACCGCGCCCGGCCTTCGCGTTGCCCGCGTTTGCCGCTGCGGCGGTCGCAGGGAGAACTTCCGCCGCCGATTTGGCAGACTGCAGCAATGAGTTCGACCCCACCCCGCCAGGTCGCCCAGCTCGATCGGGTGCCGTTGCCGGTTGAGGCGGCCCGTATCGGCGTGACGGGCTGGCAGCTCGCCCGCGCCGCCACCCGTGTCTTCACCCGGCTGCTCTCGCCGGGTCCGATTCAGCAGAAGGTGATCCGCGAGCTGCCCCGGACGTTCGCCGACTTGGGTCCCACCTACGTCAAGTTCGGCCAGATCATCGCCTCGAGCCCCGGCGCATTCGGCGAGCCGCTGTCGCGGGAGTTCCGCGGGCTGCTCGACGCCGTCCCGCCTGCCGACCCGGCCGAAGTGCACCAGTTGTTCGTCGAAGAACTGGGCGCCGAGCCGCAGGAGCTGTTCGCCAAGTTCGACGAGACCCCGATCGCATCGGCGTCGATCGCCCAGGTGCACTTCGCCACCCTGCACAGCGGCGAGGAGGTGGTGGTCAAGATTCAGCGGCCGGGCATCCGCCGCCGGGTCGCCGCCGACCTGCAGATCCTCAAGCGGTTCGCGCAGGTGGTCGAGCTGGCCAAGCTGGGCCGGCGGCTGTCGGCCGGGGATGTGGTCGCCGATTTCGCCGACAACCTGGCCGAGGAACTGGACTTCCGCATCGAGGGCCAGTCGATGCAGACCTGGGTCTCGCACCTGCACGCCTCTCCCCTGGGCCGCAACATCAAGGTGCCCGACGTGCACTGGGACTTCACCAGCGAGCGGGTGCTGACCATGGAGCGGGTGTCGGGACTGCGCATCGACGACGCGCCCGCCATCCGCAAGGCCGGATTCGACGGCGTGGAGCTGGTCAAGGCGCTGCTGTTCTCCACCTTCGAAGGCGGACTGCGGCACGGGCTGTTCCACGGCGACCTGCACGCCGGCAACCTGCTGGTCGACGACCAGGGCCGGGTGGTGTTCCTGGACTTCGGCATCATGGGCCGCATCGACCCGCGCACCCGCTGGCTGCTGCGCGAACTGGTGTATGCGCTGCTGGTCAAGAAGGACCACGCCGCCGCCGGCAAGATCGTGGTGCTGATGGGTGCGGTGGGCACCGTCAAGCCCGAGGGCCAGGCCGCCAAGGACCTCGAGGCGTTCGCCACGCCGCTGACCATGAAGTCGCTGGGCGACATGTCCTATGCCGAGATCGGTCGGCAGCTCGGGGCATTGGCCGACGCCTACGACGTCAAGCTGCCGCGGGAGCTGGTCCTGATCGGCAAGCAGTTCCTCTATGTGGAGCGGTACATGAAGCTGCTGGCCCCGCGCTGGCAGATGATGTCGGATCCGCAGCTGACCGGCTACTTCGCCAACTTCATGGTCGATGTCAGCCGCGAGCACAAAGACCACACCGAAGAGCCGGGAGTCTGACCGTGGAGATACGCAGCGGCCACGCCCGCTCGGGGGATCTGGAGATCTTCTACGAAGACTTGGGCAACCCCGAGGATCCCCCGGTGCTGCTGGTGATGGGACTGGGCGCCCAGCTGCTGCTGTGGCGCACCGGCTTCTGCGAGAAGCTGGTGGCCCAGGGCCACCGGGTGATCCGCTTCGACAACCGCGACGTCGGCTTGTCCAGCAAGCTCGACCACCATCGCGGACGTGACGCGGTGGTCCCGCGCATGGCCCGGTTCTGGCTGGGTAAGCCCAGCCCGGCGCCCTACACCCTCGAAGACATGGCCGACGACGCCGCCGCCCTGCTGGACCACCTGGGTATCGAGCAGGCGCATGTGGTCGGCGCCTCGATGGGGGGCATGATCGCGCAGGTGTTCGCGGCCCGGTTCGCCGCCCGGACCCGTTCGCTGGCCATCATCTTCTCCAGCAACAACCGGCGTTTCCTGCCGCCGCCGGCACCGCGGGCGCTGATGGCGCTGCTGACCGGACCGTCGCCGGACTCCCCGCGCGAAGTGATCATCGACAACGCGGTGCGAGCCAGTCGGATCATCGGCAGCCCCGGTTACCCGACTCCGGAGGAGAAACTGCGGGCCAACATCATCGAGGCCTACGAGCGCAGCTACTCCCCGTGGGGAATCGCCCGCCAGTTCGGGGCCATCCTGGCCAGCGGCAGCCTGGCCGCCTATGACCGGCTGATCACGGCGCCCACCGTGGTCATCCACGGCCTGGCCGACAAGCTGATGCGTCCGGCGGGTGGACGGGCGATCGCCGAGACCATTGAATCGGCACGTCTGGTGTTGTACGAGGGCATGGGCCACGACCTGCCCGAAGAGCTGTGGGATCCATTGATCAGCGAGCTGACCACCACATTCGCTGCGGCACGCTAGCCTTGCCCGCCGGCCTGGCGGGGGCCAATGCCACGCCGAAGTGCTCATAACAGTCCAGCAACGGTAGTCTGTCCACACCCTCCCCTCATTGAGACAGATCGCGAGTTGACACAGCCATGCCGAAATTGGAACCGAAGTACGAAGAACTTCAGTCGATCTACGACATCTCCAACGAGTTCTACGAGCTGTTCCTGGGTCCGACGATGGGCTACACCTGCGGGTTCTATCCCGACAAGGACACCACCTGCGACGAGGCACAGATCGCCAAGTTCGACCTGGCGCTGGGCAAGCTGGGCCTGGAGCCCGGCATGACGCTCCTCGACGTGGGCTGCGGCTGGGGGGGCTGCATGCAGCGCGCGTTGGAGAAGTACGACGTCAACGTCATCGGGCTCACCCTCAGCGGCGAGCAGCGCCAGTACGCCATCGACAGGCTGGCCAAGGTGGAGACCAGCCGCAACGTCGAGGTGCGGCTGCAGGGCTGGGAGGAGTTCACCGACAAGGTGGACAGGATCGTGTCGATCGGCGCGTTCGAGCACTTCGGCCGCGACCGCTGGTCGGCCTTCTTCGAGACCGCCTACAACGCGCTGCCCGACGACGGCCGGATGCTGCTGCACACGATCACCGCGATCAGCGGGCAGGACGAGGCCCAGGAAAAGGGCATTCCGATGACCATGTCGCTCGCCAAGTTCACCCTGTTCATCATGCGGGAGATCTTCCCCGGCGGTCAGCTTCCGTCGGCGTGGCTGCCCCGCAAGTACGCCGCCGACGCCGGTTTCACCGTGACCCGGGACGACGAGATCGGGCCGCACTACGCACGCACCCTGCAGGACTGGGCGGCGATGCTGGCGGCTAACAAGGAGCGGGCCATCGAGGTGCAGGGCCAGGAGGCTTACGACCGTTTCGACAAGTACCTCAACGGCTGTGTGGCACTGTTCCGGAACGGTAACACCAGCGTCCACCAGTACACGCTGCAGAAATAACCCCGGATTGGCCTGCCGCGACTTCCGGCTTGGCTAGATTTCACCTCAACGGATTCACCCCCTCGACCCGTTAAGCTTCAACAGTTGACCGGCGTGGCGGACATCACGTCCGACTCACAGCGGGTTTCATCAGGAAGGCAATCAGTCACACATGGTGGACAAAGCAACAGACACCGCGGAGATGCGTCCGAAGTTCGAAAATATCCAGGCCCACTACGACCTGTCGGACGATTTCTTCGCGCTGTTCCAGGATCCGAGCCGCACCTACAGCTGCGCGTACTTCGAGCCCCCGGACGCCACCTTGGCGGAAGCTCAGATCGCCAAGCTCGACCTGAACCTGGACAAGCTGGACCTGCGTCCCGGTATGACGCTGCTGGATGTCGGTTGCGGCTGGGGCGCGACCATGAAGCGGGCCGTCGAGAAGTACGACGTCAACGTGATCGGCCTGACCCTGTCGAAGAACCAGCACGCCTACACCCAGGGCCTGCTGGACGCCATCGACACCGACCGGTCGCGGCGCGTCCTGCTCAAGGGTTGGGAACAGTTCGACGAGCCGGTGGACCGGATCGTGTCGATCGAGGCCTTCGAGCACTTCGGTTTCGAGAACTACGACGCGTTCTTCAAGAAGTGTTACGACATCATGCCGGCCGATGGGCGGATGGCCATCCAGAGCAGCGTGAGCTTCCACCCCTATGAGCTCAACGCACGCGGCAAGAAGCTGACGTTCGAAACCGCCCGGTTCATCAAGTTCATCCTGACCGAGATCTTCCCGGGCGGGCGCCTGCCCACCACCAAGATGATGGTGGAGCACGGCGAAAAGGCCGGTTTCACCGTGCCCGAAGCGCTTTCGCTGCGACCGCACTACATCAAGACGCTCAAGATGTGGGGCGACGCGCTGGAGGCCCACCACGACGAGGCTGTGGCCATCCAGTCCGAAGAGGTCTACCAGCGCTACATGAAGTACCTGCGCGGCTGCGAGTACTACTTCACCGACGAGAGCCTGGACGTCAGTCTGGTCACCTACGTCAAGCAGCCTGCCTGATCACCTGAACACAGCGAAAAGCCCCCGCACGCGCCACGCGTGACGGGGGCTTTTCGGTAGGTCTTAGGCTGTCTGCGCGCAGCGAAAAGCCCCCGCACGCGCACGCGTGACGGGGGCTTTTCGGTGCGTCTTATTCGGCCGTGAAGTTGCGGGTCACCGCCGGGTCCACCGGGATGCCGGGGCCCGTCGTCGTGGAGATCGTGACCTTCTTGAGGTAGCGGCCCTTGGAGGACGACGGCTTGAGCCGCAGCACCTCATCGAGGGCGGCACCGTAGTTCTCCACCAGGTTCTTCTCGTCGAAGGACGCCTTGCCGATCACGAAGTGCAGGTTGGCCTGCTTGTCCACCCGGAAGTTGATCTTGCCGCCCTTGATGTCGGCGACGGCCTTGGCGACATCGGGGGTCACCGTGCCGGTCTTGGGGTTGGGCATCAGGCCACGCGGGCCCAGCACGCGGGCGATCCGGCCCACCTTGGCCATCTGGTCCGGGGTGGCGATCGCGGCGTCGAAGTCGAGGAATCCGCCCTGGATCTTCTCGATCAGGTCGTCGCTGCCGACCACGTCGGCGCCGGCGGCGATGGCCTGCTCGGCCTTCTCGCCGACCGCGAAGACGGCCACGCGCGCGGTCTTACCGGTGCCGTGCGGCAGGTTGACGGTGCCGCGCACCATCTGGTCGGCCTTACGCGGGTCGACACCCAGCCGGATGGCCACCTCGACGGTGGCGTCCTGCTTGGTCGACGACGTCTCCTTGGCCAGTTTCGCCGCCTGCAGCGGGGTGTAGAGGTTGTCGCGGTCCACCTTCTCGGCGGCGGCGCGGTAGGCCTTGCTGGTTTTGCTCATCGGTTGTCCAATCTCAGATGGTTGGTTGTGGTCGGCGGGCCGAAGCTGGCCCTCCCACGCTGTCTGTTCTCATCGAACTCTCCCTCGCCTTCCCTCGCTGGGGCTCGTTCCTCGCCCCGCTCGGTCGTGCTCGGTCCCTTCGATGAGGGGTGCTGCTACTCGACGGTGATGCCCATGGAGCGGGCGGTACCGGCGATGATCTTGGCCCCCGCCTCGATGTCGTTGGCGTTGAGGTCGGCCTTCTTGGTCTCGGCGATCTCGCGCACCTGGTCCCAGGTCACCTTGGCAACCTTGGTCTTGTGCGGCTCGGCCGAACCCTTGGCGATGCCGGCGGCCTTGAGCAGCATCCGCGCCGCGGGCGGGGTCTTGAGCGCAAAGGTGAAGCTGCGGTCCTCGTAGACGGTGATCTCCACGGGGATGACGTTGCCGCGCTGGCTCTCCGTCGCGGCGTTGTACGCCTTGCAGAACTCCATGATGTTCACGCCGTGCTGACCAAGTGCGGGTCCGACCGGCGGCGCGGGGTTGGCCTCGCCTGCCTTGATCTGAAGCTTGATCAGCCCGGCGACCTTCTTCTTCGGGGCCATGAGGGGGTGTTTCCTTTCCTGCGTACTAAATCTTTGAGACCTGGTTAAAGGCCAGTTCGACAGGCGTCTCGCGCCCGAAGATGGACACCAGCACCTTGAGCTTCTGCTGCTCGGCGTTGACCTCGCTGATCGAGGCGGGCAGCGTGGCGAACGGGCCGTCCATCACGGTGACCGACTCGCCGACTTCGTAGTCCACCTCGATGATCGGCCGCTCCAGACCGCCCTCGGCGGCGGCGGCAGCGGCGCTCGCTGTGCCACGCGCCTGCTTCTTGGCCCCGCCCTGTGGGAGCAGGAACTTGACCACGTCGTCCAGCGGCAGCGAGGTCGGCCGCGAGGTGGCGCCGACGAACCCGGTCACGCCCGGGGTGTTGCGCACCGCCGACCAGGAGTCGTCGGTGAGATCCATCCGAACCAGGATGTAGCCCGGCAGCACCTTGCGGTTGACCTGCTTGCGCTGGCCGTTCTTGATCTCGGTGACCTCTTCGGTGGGAACCTCCACCTGGAAGATGTAGTCGCCGACGTCCAGGTTCTGCACGCGGGTCTCGAGGTTGGCCTTCACCTTGTTCTCGTAGCCGGCGTAGGAGTGGATGACGTACCAGTCGCCCGGCTTGGAGCGCAGCTCGGCCTTCAGCGCCGCCGCGGGGTCAAGCTCCTCGGCCGGCTCGTCCTGGGCCGCCTCTGCGGCTTCTGCGGCTTCTGGGGCGTCAGACTCGGTGGCCTCCACTGCGGAGTCCTCAGCGGGGACCTCGGTGCTCGCCGCCACGTCGACCGGCTCGCCCGCAGGCGTATCGCCGTCGAAGGTAGTCACGGTTGTCAGTCCTTCCTATAACTTCACTCGCCGAACACCAGCAGCACCAGCCGGGCGAATCCGTAGTCAGCCCCGGCGACCAACGCCACCATGAAGACCAGGAATGCCAGCACCACCGCGGTGTAGGTGACCATCTGCTTGCGGTTCGGCCAGATCACCTTGCGAAGTTCGCCGACGACCTGCTTGAGAAAGTTGAGTACGAAGACGAACGGGTTGCGCGAGGGCCCGTCGGACTTCTTCTTGGCCTTCTTCTTGGCGGCCTTGCCGGTGTCGTCGGCGCCCAGCTCGGTGGCGGTGGAGTCCACATCTTCGACCCCGTCACCTGCAGCACGACGGCGCGAACGCTTGCCGGTGGGCCGCAGCGGGTCGCCGACCTGCCGGTTCACCACGGCCGTGCGACTGCTGCGGCCGGACTCGGCATCGCTGTCGCCGTCGGCTGCGGGACGGTCGAGCTCGTCGGTCACCGCATGCTCCTTCGTTGTTCGCGCGCTTACCTCATTGCCGTACCGCGCATGGTGTCCAGTGTCCACCATGGCACGTCAGCAGGGGCGACAGGACTTGAACCTGCAACCTGCGGTTTTGGAGACCGCTGCTCTGCCAGTTGAGCTACGCCCCTTCGCGGTTGGCGTACCAACCTGCGGGTTCGGAAGCTTCACCTGTGCGCCGTCTCCGGCTCACACAATTCGCGCGCCCCCCGTTCGCCTCACGGAAAGCGCGCCAATGCTGGGAAAACCCCGAGGTCCGAGTGTACCCCGACGCGACGGCCAGTTACTAATCAGGCTGTTCGGACGACCTGACCGGATTCCGCATCCCACCGAAGATTGACCGAAGCATCACCGTCATGACCCATCATGGTGGTGAACGCCTCGAGCACCACGTCGCCGTTCTCGTTGGTCAAGATGTTGCGGGTGGTGACGATGTCAGCACCGAAACGCTCGTTGACCGAGGAGATCTCCATCCGGGCGATCAGAATGTCGCCGGCCTTGATCGGCTTGTGGTAGGTGAAGCCCTGGTCGACCTGCACCATCTGCATGGTGGTGTAGCCGGTGTCGACGTGACGGAAGAAGTCGGACTGCACCAGCTTGGCCAGCGTCGCCACGAAGGTGGGCGGTGCCACCAGTGCGTCGTAGCCCAGTTCGGCCGCGGCCTCCTCATCGAAGCAGGCGGGATCGTCGGCCTTGACCGCGCGGGCGAACTCGCGGATCTTCTCGCGGCCCACGATGAACGGCTCGGGGTAACGCCAGATCATGCCCCGGATATCAGTCTTGATCGCCATAGCCGCGCTTCTCTAGGCCAGCTTGGCGGAGGCCACCGCCCGACCGAAGATCTTCTTTCCGCCGGTGGTGGCGGTGAGCGCGATGGTCACCGTCTTGGTCTCCGGGTCGGCGGACTTGATCCGGCCGCTGAAGGTGATCTCCGCGCCCTTGCCGTCGTTGGGCACCGGCACCACCGAGGTGAAGCGCACGTTGTACTCGGTCACCGCGCCCGGGTCACCCACCCAGGCGGTGACGTAGCCGCCGCCGAGCCCCATGGTCAGCATGCCGTGGGCGATGGCGGTGTCCAGGCCCACCTGCTGGGCGATCTCGTCGTCCCAGTGGATCGGGTTGAGGTCGCCGGACACCCCGGCGTAGTTGACCAGGTCCTGTCGCGACAGCGGGATGACCCGCTCGGGCAGCTGATCGCCGACCTTGACCGAACTGAACTCACGCAACGCCATCGTTGAAACCCTTATCTCCCTCGCCGGCACGACCGGCCAATGTCGTATACGTCTTCTGCACGATGTTGCCGGCGTCGTCGGTGACCACCTGCTTGGTCACGATGATGTCGGTGCCGTGCGCGCGGCGCACGGACTCGACCGACACGTCGCAGTAGAGCCGGTCGCCTTCGGTGATCGCCCGGTGGAACTCGATCTTCTGGTCGACCTGGACGATCTGCGCGTCATCGGTGGTGACGCCGCAGTGCGCGAAGAAACCGGAGATGGCCATGTGCCCGAACACCGAGATGTAGGTCAGCGGAGCCACCAACCCGTCGTAGCCCAGGCCGGCGGCCTCCCGCAGGTCGAAGCTGGCCGGATCCACCGCTTTGACCGCGCGCGCGTACTCCCGGATCTTTTCCCGATCCACCTCGTAGTAGTCGGGGTAACGAAACTGCGCCCCGGCGAGGCGCTCTGCCAACGACACGCCGGACCTACTCAGCGAGATTCGCGGTGCGACTCATGCTTGCCGCAGTTGGGGCAGAATTTCTTCAGCTCCAGCCGGTCGGGGTCGTTGCGGCGGTTCTTCTTGGTGATGTAGTTGCGGTGCTTGCACACCTCACAGGCCAAAGTGATCTTCGGCCGCACATCGGTGCTGGAGGCCACGTCAGCTGCCCTCTTTCCATCTGTTGTTGCGCTAGGTTCTCGTAGTAGCGATGGCCGGACTTGAACCGGCGACCTAACGATTATGAGTCGTTCGCTCTAACCAACTGAGCTACATCGCCGCGGGTAATACACCTGCCAGCAGGCCCGGCGTCCACCGAGCCCCCTAACGGAATCGAACCGTTGACCTTTTCCTTACCATGGAAACGCTCTGCCGACTGAGCTAAGGGGGCCTTCGCCTCCAGCGCCCCCTTCGGGTGCTGCAAGCCTGTAGAAGGTTACAACCTCGCCCACGAGGTCACCAAACCGCACCGGAAGAACCCGGCCTGCCACCCCGCACCGGCGGTGATGTTTCCCGACGCGCGCCGGCGCTGCACCCCCCGCCCGGCTTCGCCGCGGCGCCCATGGCCGCTGCTTTAGGCTGATGGCCGTGGGAGACTCCGACCGGCTGTATTTCCGTCAATTGCTCTCCGGACGCGACTTCGCCGCCGGTGACCCGATGGCCGCGCAGATGCGCAACTTCGCCTACCTGATCGGGGACCGCGAGACCGGCGAGGCGGTGGTGGTCGACCCGGCCTACGCCGCCGGCGATCTGCTCGACACCCTCGAGGCCGACGGCATGCGCCTTGCCGGCGTGCTGGTCACCCATCACCACCCCGACCACGTGGGCGGCAAGATGATGGGTTTCGAACTCAAGGGGCTGGCCGAGCTGCTCGAGCGAGTCAGTGTTCCGGTGCACGTGAATGCCCATGAAGCCCAGTGGGTTTCGCGGGTCACCGAAATTCCCATGACCGATCTGACCGCACACGATCACGGCGACAGGGTCAGCGTCGGCGCCGTCGACATCGAGCTGTTGCACACGCCCGGACACACCCCCGGCAGCCAGTGCTTCCTGGTGGACGGCCGGCTGGTCGCCGGCGACACGTTGTTCTTGGAAGGCTGTGGCCGGACCGACTTCCCCGGCGGCGACTCCGACGAGATGTTCCGCAGTCTGCAGCAGTTGGCCGCGCTGCCGGGCGACCCGACGGTGTTCCCCGGGCACTGGTATTCGGCTGACCCCAGCGCCGCGCTGTCGGAGGTCAAGCGATCCAACTACGTATTCAGCGCCGCAAACCTGGACAGGTGGCGCATGCTGATGGGCGGATGAGGGGAAGGCCGATGGATTCAGTCGAGGACCGCTTGTACGACGTCGCCCAGGCGAGCGCGACCACCTGGCTGGCCTGGGCCGCGTGGCTGGCCATCGTCATCACGGTGCTGGCCCTGATCTATCTGAACCGTCAGTTGCAGCGCAACCGCAAGCTGGCGGCCGAGCAGACCCGCCCGCACGTGGCGATGTTCATGGAGCCGCACGCCGCGGACTGGCACGTCATCGAGCTGGTGGTTCGCAACTTCGGCAAGACCGCCGCCTACGACATCCGGTTCGCGTTCGACCAGCCGCCCACCGTCGCCCGCTACGAGACCGCCTCCGACGGCTATGCCGACGTGGTGGCGCTGCAGCTGCCCGCGGAACTGACGGTGCTGGCCCCCAACCAGGAGTGGCGGACGGTGTGGGACTCGGCGATCGACCGCGCCGAGCTCGGCGAGGCCATCGAGTCGCGGTTCACCGGCACGGTCAGCTACGCCGACCGCCCCGACGAACCCAAAGGCTGGTTCGGCCGGCGCGGTAAGCACCCCCGCTACGAGAACAAGGTGGTCCTGGACTGGAAGGATCTGCCGCCGGTGCGCCGCGTGGAGTTGATGACGACGCACGACCTGGCCAAGCGGGAGAAGCAGAAGCTGGAACTGCTGCGCAGTCTGCTCAGCTACTTCCACTACGCCAGCAAGGAGACCCGCCCGGACGCGTTCCGCGCCGAGATCGAGCGGATCAACGGGGCGGCGCGCGAGATTCAGGATCGGCTGCGCGGTCGCGAGCAGCTCGAGGCCGCCGGAAGTACCGACATCACGGTGCGCCTCGGCGATGCCAGCGCCGAGCTGGGCAAGCACCGCAACTAAAGCGTCAGTTCGGGCCCACCGGCGGTGTGGGCGGGTAGTGGGCCGCGCGGAACCGCTGCAGATAGGCCGCCCAGTCCCAGGTGGTCAGGAACTCGCTCGCCGCGGCGTAGCCGTTGTCGTAGAGCTTTTCGAGCCGGGCGCGGGAGATGTCGAAGTCGAGCACGCTGACGTCGGTGGAGTGGACCTTGATGGCGCGGACACTGACCCACGGCTGGTTCAGATAGGTCTGGTCGTGACCGACCAGCATGGTGCTGATCAGGTTCTCCAGCAGCAGTGCCTGTCCGAACAGCCGCAGCGGGCGCAGCACCGGAACCATGGCCCCCACGCCGTCGGAGATCTCCGGGACCACGGTGACACCGAAGGTGGGCCACTGCGGCGGTCTGCCGTCGAGCCGGTCGAAGGTGTAGATCGGGAAGTTCGACAGCACCCCGCCGTCGACGAGGGTGGACCGCAGCCCGGCGGCGCTGGTCAGTGTCACCGGGCGGTAGAAGAACGGGACCGCCATCGAGGCACGCACCGCGTCGGCGACCGATTGCTCGTCGGGGTCGAGCCCGTAGACCCGCCGGTAGTCCCACGGCAGCCGGACCAGCTGACCGGTGGTCACATCGGTCACGGTGACCACGGCTCGGTAGCGCCGTTCGGGCATCAGGTCATCGGCGGGGTAGGCCAGATCTCCCCAGGTGTGTACGCCCAGGTTGGCCAGCTCGCCGCGGATCCACCGGTGGGCGACGTCGCCGCGGTAGAGGGCACTGTCGCGCAGGAATCCCCACACCGGCCCCACCAGGGGCACCGGAGCCGCGTCGCGCCACGAGCGCAGCGGCACCGACAGCGCCAGCTCTTTGACCTGTGCGGCGCTCAGCTGGTGGCCCTGGCTGGCGGCGGCCAGGATCGTGCCCACCACCGAGCCGCCGGACACCCCGGAGATGCGCTGCACCGAGTAGCCGGCGTCCATCAGCGCGACCACCGCTCCGACCAGTCCGACGAACCGCACTCCCCCGCCCGACAACACCAGGTCGGCGGTCAGCGGCGGGGTGTCGCCCGCTCGGCGGGTGGGCATCGACGGACCAGTCAGTCCGCTGAATTCCATTCGTAGCCAAGAAACTTCCCGTCGAGGGTGATCACCACCCGGTCACCGCCCGGGTGCTCCCTGCGCTGGATGTCCATGCTGAAGTTGATGGCGCTCATGATGCCGTCGCCGAACTGCTCGTGGATCAGCTCCTTGATCGCCGGCCCGTAGACACCGATCGCCTCGTAGAGCCGGTAGATGGTCGGGTCGGTGGGCGGCCCGCCGAGCCCGCCGCGCATCGGCACCGCGGCCAGCACCGGCACCACCGCCGGGTCCAGCTCCAGCAGGTCCGCCAGCTTCGCACCCAGCTCGGCGGGAATGGGGTGCTGCCCCAGCAGGGCCGAGGTGGTCCATACGACCGGCTTGCCGACCGCGTCGGCCAACTCCTGCCATGTCAGGCCCTTGGCGAGGCGCGCGGCGATGATCTGCTCGGTGATCTGGCTTCGGTTCATGCCACCAGCATGCCTGTAACGGTTCGCACTTCGATGCGGCGGCGCACCGATGCCGGCGCCGCAACGCGGCCTGCGGGGGTGCGTCGGCGCGGCGGAATCCGGTGGCATACTCGCCGCCATGCCCCCTGACACGGCCCCTGGGCGTCGTCGATCAGCCGTTGCGCTCATGACCCTGGCGGCGATCGCCGTCCTGATCTTCGGCTGCGGCTCGCAGACCGGGGCCGAGAACGCCCAACTGGATTTCACCGCCCAAACCCTGGACGGCCGGCCCTTTTCCGGCGCGAGCCTGAGCGGCAGGCCGGCGGTGTTGTGGTTTTGGACGCCGTGGTGCCCGCTGTGCCAACGGGATGCGCCGATGGTCGCCCGGCTGGCCGCCGCACACCCGAAGGTGACGTTCGTCGGGGTGGGGGCACAGGACCGGCCGGACACGTTGCGGTCCTTCGCCGCCCGCTACGGCGTCGACGGCTTCACCGAGTTGGCCGACACCGACGCCGCGGTGTGGGCCCGCTTCGGGGTGACCCGCCAGCCCTCGTACGCCTTCCTGCACCCGGATGGCCGGATCGAGGTGGCCACGGGCTCGCTGCCCGAAGTCGAGCTGAGCAGGCGGCTGCAGGCGCTGACGGGTTCGTGATCGACACCGCCGCTGTCGATTTCGCGCTGGGAGCCGGAATGGTGGCGGCGTTGAACCCGTGCGGGTTCGCGTTTCTGCCCGGGTATCTGGGGCTGGTGATCGCCGGTAGCGGCGGCACCTCGCGTCCGGTGGCGCTGGGCCGGGCGGCGACGGCGACGGTGGTGATGGCGACCGGGTTCGTGACGGTGTTCGGGATCTTCGGACTTGCGGTCTCGCCGCTGCTGGCCTCGGCGCAGAGGTACCTGCCGTTGGCCACCGTGGTGATCGGGGCGGGGCTGCTGGCGGCGGGGATATGGCTGTTGACCGGTCGTGACATCGCCGTGCTGGTGCCCCGCCCGCTGCGCGAAGCGCCGACTGCGCGGCTGGGATCGATGTACGGCTATGGCGTCGGCTACGCCGTGGCGTCGCTGTCGTGCACCGTCGCGCCGTTTCTGGCGGTGGTGTCGATGACTTTCCGGCAGGGGGCGGCGCTGGCCGGGATCCTGGCGTTCGCCGCCTACGCCGTCGGCATGAGCATCACTGTCGGTGTAGCCGCGCTGGCGGTGGCGTGGGCGGGTTCATCGGCCACCGCGGCGTTGCGGCGGGTGTTGCCGCATGTGGGCCGGATCGCCGGGGTGCTCGTCGTGGCGACCGGCCTCTACGTCGGCTATTACGGCTGCTACGAGATGCGGTTGTACTTCACCGGCGCCGATGCCGATGACCGGGTGATCGGTGCGGCGAGCGCGGTGCAGTCCTGGCTAGCCGGTCACGTCGATGCGCTGGGCGCCTGGCCGCTGCTGGGCGCGATCGGCGTGCTGGTGGCCGGTGCGCTGAGCCGGCGCGCACTGGTGCGCCGCCGGGGTACCGGCGACAGCTGACTGTTTCGATTGTTTCAATAGCTGCCGACGCCGGGTAGTATTGACGGCATGCCCACCGCCGTCGCTCCGATCGCCCGTCAAGTCGCCGAGCGCGCCCGCACCGACGCCGGGTTCGCCCAGGTGCTCGACGCGTTGCTGGACGCGCCGACGGCACCCCAGGGCACCTTGGAGCGCATCGCCGCCCACGCCCTGAACGACCAGCGCCGCGCCGCGGTGATCGACGACTTCGTCGCCGGGGGGCTGCCCACCCCGAAGGTCCAGGAACTCCTGCGGCTCGGCACCCCGCAGGCCGTGCACCGGTTGCGCAGCCGAGGCAAGCTCATCGGCGCGGCCGTGGGAAACCAGACCTGGTTCCCGGCCTGGCAGTTCGACGACGCGCGCCCGCGCCCCGACCTGCCCCAGATCCTGGAGCTGCTGGGCCGGTTCACCACCGACCCGCTGGCGGCCGATCGCATCATGCGGCTCACCCATGACGAGCTGGGCGGCATCTCGATCGCCGAGGCGCTCCGGAACCCCGAGACCGCGCCGGCCGCGCGTCGACTGCTCACCTCGCTCGGTGCCTGAACTTCCCGCCGGCTACCGGATCCCGCTCCCCGATGCCCGGCCCGGCGGCCTGCGTCGCCGCCGGATCCCCGCCGGGACCCAGTTGTGGCGTCTCGACGCCGAACATCCCGACCAGTGGAGCTGGACGGGGTTCGCCGAACCGCGCTATCGCTTCGATCCGCCGTCGGCGATGTTCCGCACCCGGTACGCGGCAGCCGATCTCCTCGGCGCTTTTCGGGAACGCTACCGGCTGACCGGACTGCTGATCCCGGCAGACCACGCCGGCCACCACCTGGTCCGGCTGTCGGCCAACCGGCACCTGCGGGTGCTCGATCTGCGCACCGAACGCAACCTCGACGCACTCGGTGTCGACGATCAGATCAGCACCGGACAGCACGACGCGGTGTGGACCACCTGCCAGCAGTTGGCGGACGCGGTGCGGCGCTGGTGGCCGCAGCCCGACGAATGCCCGGACGCGATCGTCTACCGCTCCCGCACCACTCCGGAGACGTCGGTCAACTACGCCTTCTTCGCCGGCGCCGCGTTCGACATCGAGGCGTGGCCATTGCAGCAGCGCCCGGACGTGACAGCGGATCTGGTGCTGCGGCACGGCTTCACCGTCTGCTACTGAAATCTGCGCCGATCCGCCGAGTGCCGCCGCGGAATCACTGCTCGTCGCCGAAGCGGATGCCCAGGTCGCGCGCGGTCTGGATGGCGTCGCAGTCCGGCGGAACCACTTTCAGCTGGCGGGTGGCCGCAGCCAACGGCACGTAGTCCACCGTCGGCGGGTTGAGCGCCACCATCCCCCCGCTGTGTCCCTCGTCGAGGGCGCGCACCGCCGCCGCCCCGAACCGCAGGCCCAGCAGTCGGTCCACCGAACTCGGCGAACCGCCGCGCAGCAGGTGCCCGAGGACCACGGCGCGCGACTCGCGCCCGGTCAGCGCCTCGAGTTCGGCGGCGACCTTGGCCCCGACCCCGCCCAGACGCTCGGCCTGGCCCACCGTTTTGCCCGCCACGGTGTGTGCCCCGCCCACCGGTTTGGCTCCTTCGGCCACGCACACGATCGAGTAGGTCGAACCGCGTTGCGCGCGTTCGTTGATCAGCGCCGCCACCGGCTCAAGGCGATACGGGATTTCGGGGATCAAGATGGCGTGCACTCCCGAGGCCATCCCGGCGTGCAGGGCGATCCAGCCGGCGTAGCGACCCATCCCCTCCACGACGATGATCCGGCTGTGCGAGGTGGCGGTGGAGAACAGCCGGTCGATGCATTCCGAGGCGAAGTCGACGGCACTGTCGAAGCCGAACGTCGCCGCGGTGCACTCCAGATCGTTGTCGATGGTCTTGGGCACCCCGACCAACCGCAGCCCCGCCTGATGCAGGTGATTGGCGATCGCCAGCGAGCCGTCACCGCCGATGGTGATCAGCGCGTCGATGCGGTGCCGGTCGAAGCATTCGAGCAGCTCCTCGGTGCGGTCCTGTTCGATCCAGCTGCCGTCGGGCTGCTGCACCGGGTAGGCGATCGGGTTCCCGCGGTTGGTACTGCCCAGAATGGTGCCGCCCTGGTGGATGATGCCGCGGACCCGGTTCCGCGTCAGCTCGATCACCCCGCCGTCGGGGTACTCGTCGCCGAGCAGCAACCCGTTGTAGCCGTCGCGGATCCCGACGACGTCCCAGCCCCGGCTCTGCGCGGCCAGCGTGGCGGCGTAGATGACGGCGTTGAGACCGGGCGCGTCGCCGCCGCCGGTGCTGATCGCGATGCGCTTGATGCCCGCGCTCACCCGACGACCTCCGGCACCGAGCCCGTGGGGCGCAGCGGGATCGTGGCGGCCCGGGACGGGATCGGAGTCGGTGAGTCGGCGACCGGAGGTTCGGAATTGGGGCAACGAACGGCTTTCACGCCTGTCAGCCTACGAGGCCACCAGGTGCGGCGCCCTCTTATCGTGGCGGGCCGGGGGGCTGCGAGCGGGCGTCAATGACCGGGCCGGCGGGCCCGCACCAGCGCCCCGAGGGCGATCAGCGCCAGCACCGACAGCCAGGGCCAGGCCCCGTGTTGATGCACCCACCCGGCGAGCGCGCCCTGGAGCCGGCCCGCCACGGCCAGCACCGGGTCATCGGCCCCGGCGCCCAGCTCGAACAGCCGGATTTCGTAGTAGCCGTAGTAGCCGACGTAGAGCCCGACGGCGACCAGCAGTGCACCGCTGATCCGGCCGGCCAAGCGGGTGCTGCGGCGCATCCGGGAGATCAGCGCCGAACTGGCCAGCGCCACGGCGACCGCCAAAACCCCGACCAGCAGCCCGAAGCCGGCCGCGTAGGCCAGGTAGACCAGCGCCCCGGACGTGCCCGCGGGCAGTGCCGCCCCGGTGACCGCCAGGAAAGGACCGATGGTGCAACCCAGGGATGCGCTCGCGTAGCCCATGCCGTAACCGAACATGGATCCGATCCGGGCAGTCGGTGCCCACCGCCCACCCCACGACATCACCGCGAGCCGCCGTCCCGCCAGCAACCACACCCCGACGGCCACCAGGGCGGCGCCGATCACCACCGTGGCGTAGGGCAGATACCGCTGCACCCGCTGGGCCACCGCGACGGTGAGCAGCCCGAAGACACCGAACACCGCCAGGAAGCCCAGGGTCATGGCCGCGGTGGCCACCAGCGCCCGGCCCACGGCGACCCCGGTGCCACCGCCCGGCCCGCGCACCACCAGCGCCAGATAGGCGGGCAGCAGCGCGAAACCGCACGGATTGAGGGCGGCCACCAGCCCTGCGGCGAAGGCCAGCGCGGGCAGTTCGGGGTTCACGCCAAAGCCGCGACGCGGTCGGACAACTCCTTCTGCGACATCGCCGAAGTCGGGTTGTTCACGAACGTCGAGGTGCCATCGGAGCGTTCGAACACATAGGCAGGCTGCCAGGGCACCCCGAAGCGCGCCCAGATCGCGCCGTCGGCGTCGTTGAGGTTGGTGAAGTTCAAGTGGTACTTGGCCACGAAGTCGCGCATAGCCGCCACATCGGAGTGTGCCGCTATCCCCACGAACGTCACTCGCGGGTTGGCGGCGGCCACCTGGCTCACCGACGGTGCCTCGGCATTGCAGAACGGGCACCACGGCGTCCAGAACCACAACACCACCGGCTTGCCCTGCAGCCCGGCACCGTTGAAGGGTGCCCCGTCGATGGTGGTGGTGGCGAACTGCAGTCGTTCATCGGCCGCCGTCGCGGCCGGGGGCGCGGCCAGGCCGACGAGCAGCTGTCTCTTATACAC
>NZ_JRMK01000070.1:0-22998 GCF_000972925.1 Mycobacterium sp. UM_Kg1
CCTACAATCACCACCGGCAACACTCAGCGATCGGGAAAGTCCCACCCATCACAAAGTTGACCAACCTGTCTGGGCAGTACAGCTAGGCCAACTCGATCAGGTCGCGGTAGTCGGCCGACCAGTGGTCCTCGGTGCCGTCGGGCAACAGCACCACCCGCTGGGGGTCCAGCGCTTCGGCCGCACCCGGGTCGTGGGTGACCAGCACCACCGCGCCGGCGTAGCTGCGCAGCGCGTCGAGCACCTGCTCGCGCGACGCCGGGTCGAGGTTGTTGGTCGGCTCGTCGAGCAGCAGCACGTTCGCGGTTGAGGCCACCAGGCCCGCCAGTGCCAGCCGGGTCTTCTCGCCGCCGGAGAGCGTGCCGGCCGGCTGGTCCAGCTGCGGCCCGGTGAACATGAACGCGCCCAAGAGCCCACGCAGGTCCTGCTCGGAGGTGTCCGGGGCCGCATGGACGATGTTCTCCCACACGGTTGCGGCGTTGTCGATGGTGTCGTGTTCCTGGGCGAAGTACCCGATCTTGCATCCGTGGCCGGGCTCGAGCTGGCCGGCTTCGGGGGTTTCGACACCGGCCAAAACGCGCAGCAGCGTGGTCTTGCCGGCGCCGTTGAGCCCCAGCACCACGACCCGCGATCCGCGGTCGATGGCCAGGTCGACACCGGTGAACACCTCCAGCGACCCATACATCTTGGTCAGACCGCTGGCCATCAGCGGAGTCTTGCCGCACGGGGCCGGGGTGGGGAACTTGATCCTGGCGACCTTGTCGGCCACCCGTTCCTCATCGAGGGCTGCCAGCATCCGGTCGGCGCGACGCAGCATATTCTGCGCCGCAACCGCTTTGGTGGCTTTGGCGCCCAACTTGGCGGCTTGGCTGCGCAGCGCGGCGACCTTACGTTCGGCGTTGGCGCGCTCCCGGCGGCGGCGTTGCTCGTCGGTGGCTCGCGCGTCGAGGTACTTCTGCCAGCCCATGTTGTAGACATCGGCTTCGCCACGCACCGCATCCAGGAACCACACCCGGTTGACCACGTCGGCCAGCAGATCCACGTCGTGACTGATCAGCACCAGTCCCCCGCTGTGGTTCTTCAGAAAGTCACGCAGCCAGCCGATCGAGTCCGCATCCAGGTGGTTGGTCGGTTCGTCGAGCAACAGGGTGGTGTTCGAGCCCGCTCCACCGGACCCGCCCTCGCCGGCGGCGAACAGGATCCGGGCCAGCTCCACCCGGCGGCGCTGGCCGCCGGACAGGGTCCGCAGCGGCTGGGTCAGCACCCGGTCGGGCAGGCCGAGGCTGGTGCAGATGCGGCCCGCCTCGCTCTCGGCGGCGTACCCGCCGAGCGCGGCGAAGCGCTCTTCAAGCTGGCCGTAGCGACGGATGGCCCGGTCGCGCTCGGCGTCGTCGACGACCTCTGCCATCAGGACCTGCTGCTTTTCCAGGTCGACCAGGATGGTGTCGAGGCCCCGCGCCGACAGGACCCGATCGCGCGCGAGCACTTCGAGGTCGCCTTCTCGGGGGTCCTGCGGCAGATAGCCGACTTCCCCGGTACGGGTGATGGTGCCGGCATACGGCTCACCCTCGCCGGCCAGGATGCGCAGCGTGGTGGTTTTGCCGGCCCCGTTGCGGCCGACCAGGCCGATCCGGTCGCCGGGCTGCACGCGCAGCACCGAGCCGACCGCGTCGAGCAGGGTGCGCGCTCCGGCGCGGACCTCCAGGTCCGTTGCGGTGATCACGCATCACTCCTGTCGTGCTGTTACTTGTCGTCGGTGAAGACCGGTGGGCGCTTTTCGGCGCGCGCAGCGACGGCTTCCTCGAAATTGCTGGTCAGCAGGCGCACGTAGAGCTGTCCAAGCCCCTCGGCCTGCATGTGCCCCTCCAGACTACCGGCGTCGAGTCCGCTCCAGAGCGTCCGCTTGGTCAATTCCACCCCGGGCCGGGAGAAACCGGCGATCCGCTCGGCCATGGCGTAGCAGGTGTCGAGCAGATTCGGCTGGTCCACCACCTGGGAGACCAGCCCGATTCGCTGCGCCTCGGCGGCATCGACGTCGCGGCCGGTGAGCATGATCTCGAAGGCCCGCGACGCTCCGATCGCCCGGGGCAACAGGTAGCTCAGCCCCAGCTCACTGGCGGTGAGCCCGTTGTTGATGCCGGCGGCCCGGAAATAGGCGTCCGATGCCGCGACCCGGATATCGGCGGCCAGGGCCAGGCACAGACCGCCCCCGATGGCCGCCCCGTTGACCGCGGCGATCACCGGCTGGTGCAGGCGCCGCAGCCCCAAGATGATGTCGTCGAGCACTTCCATGGAGCGCAGGCCGAACGCCGGCCGGGTCAACCCGGCCACGTGCGGCACCGCCCCGGCGGACTTGTGGTCGGCACCGGAGGAGAATCCCCGGCCCGCCCCGGTGAGCACCACCACCCGCACCGAGTTGTCGTAACCGATTTCGGCGAGCGTTTCGCGCAGCGGAACCATGACGTCAAACGCCATGGAGTTCATCCGCTCCGGGCGGTTGAGCGTGATCAGGGCGACGTGCGGACGCGGACGGTCGACGAGGACGAACTCGGATGCGGTAGCCACGGGTGCACGCTATCGCGTGCGGGCACTCACACCTGGTCGGGCTTGCTCTGGGCGGCCTGCTCGGCCAGGGCTGCCTCCACGTCGAGATCCTTGACCTGCTGCACGAGGTTCTCCAGGGCGGCGGCCGGCAGCGCGCCGGCCTGGTTGAACACCAGCGTGCCCTTCTTGAACGCCATCAGGGTGGGAATAGACCGAATCTGGGCGGCAGCGGCCAGCTGCTGCTCGGCTTCGGTGTCCACTTTGGCGAACACCACGTCGGGGTGCTTCTCGGAGACGGCCGCGAAGGTCGGTGCGAAGGACCGGCACGGGCCGCACCAGGAGGCCCAGAAGTCGACAAGGACGATGTCGTTGTCGGCGATGGTCTCCTGGAACTTTGCTGCGGTGAGGTCTTTGGTTGCCATGCATCGGTCAACGCCGGGACACCCCGCCGTGTTCCCGGCCCGCCGCGGCCCTGATCAAACCGGTCCACAGCGGGCTCACAGCAGGGATATAGCTACCCGCTAACTCGGCCGTCGACGGTGAGAGCACTGACCCATGTCAACGAACGGAGATCGCCGATGTCACCTCGCCCGAGCACCCCTGGTCCGACGATCCGCGCCCTGGCCGGCGCGACGGCACTGTTCGCCGGGGCATTGTTCATCCCCGCGTTGGCCCACGCGCAGCCCGACCGGGTGATGGGCACGGTTTCCTCGGCGTCGGGCACCGGCTTCGAGGTGACCGGGCCGAACGGGCCCACCACCGTCGCGGTGACCGACAGCACCTCGGTCTACGAGTCGGTGCCGGCCCAGCGCGGCGAGATCACCGTCGGCAGCTGCATCAAGGCCGGCGGTGCCGCGGCCGACGAGGGCCCCCTCACCGCGAAGTTCGTCTCGATCAGCACCACCGTCGACGGCGCGTGCCCGCAGCGGCCCGCGGCCTCGGGCGACGGCACCGCGCATCCGGCATCGCATCGTGGCGTGCGCGGTGTGGTGGAGTCCATCTCCGGTGACACGCTCACCGTCAGCGGCCCGTCCGGGCCCGCCACGGTGACCCTCGACGACGCCACCCGCTTCCGCAGGACGGTTGCGGTCAGCGCGCCGTCGATCAGCGCGGGTAAGTGCGTTGCGGCCGGCGGGACCACCGACGACCAGGGCGTGCTGCAGGCGAAGCGGGTCACCGTGTGGGCGGCCAACGGCGACTGCCTCGAGCGGCCGGCGTAGCGGCCGCTCGCGGCCGGCCGGCTCCTGGGCGGCCACCGTCAGTCACGCCGGTTCCCGCGGCTATGACAGGGCGTGCGCACGCTGCTTCTGCGCGGACGCGGCATGGCAGCGTCGCTCGCACCCGAAGCCTTCTTATTTGGGCTTTTCTTCCCGAATACCGCCATCTCTTCGATGGGGGGTGACTGCCGACCCACGCCACACGGGCGGAGCGGCCTGTCCAGCTTCCTCGGCACTCCGGTGGCGCCGCCTACCCACGCCGCTGCTCCCAGCATCACACCCGCCATCAGTGGCCTGCACTCCATAAAACGCGGCTAGGACATCTTCTACAGTTCTTGATTTTCTTTTTGTGTACTAGAGTTCCCATATCAGGAGGGAATTCTATTGATCTGCCAGGCGGGGGCTGCCGTGCGCGAGGCGCCGGCGGCATCACAGCGACCGTTCAATCCGCCCTGCGGGCAACCCGGGCCGACCCACGAACGAGATCCGGTTCCCACCCACAGCCGGTCTCTTCGACCTGTCACTGACGTGAGCTGATGTCACCGGCACGGTTCAGTCAAGTGCATAACGTCGCAGCGATCGTGGCCATCGTCTCTTTTTCGGGGCCGGGCCTGCTACTCGTCGGCGGCGCGTCGGCGGTCGTGCTCATGGAGCTCCGGCAGCGCGGGCGTGCGGCGTCGCGGCGAGATGTCGCACCGGAGAAGATCGACAGCACAGGAGACTTCGACGCGCTGCCGGATTCCACGGCAGCGCCCGAGCCGCCGAGTAACGGCACCCGGGCGAACTGATCGGGCCGCATGGCGCCGTCGTGTTCGATCCGGGGCGTCGGTCAGCTTCGCCAGCACGCCGGCTGGTCCGACCGGCTCAGGTCAGGTCGTCGTGGTCGCCGCGCGCCCAGGCTGCGTGCCGGTCTGCCGAGAACCGGACTGCGGCCATCGCATCGGTGTCGATGGTGTTGGTGTGCAGCCCGTAGATGCGGTCGAAGCGCAACTGTTCCATCGTGGCGGCCATCCGCTGGGCGACCACAGCTGACAGCGGAACCCGGTTCGGGTAGCTGCGCAGGAACGCCACGGTGCGCCGATCGGGGTTCGGGAAGACGGTGTCGCCGACCAACAGCACCCCGCGCGCGTCGGCACCGGCGTCCCAGCACGCGACGGAACTGCCCGGAAAGTGGCCGCCGACCTGATTCACGGTCAGCCCGGGCGCGAGCTCGAGGCGCCCGGACCAGTAGCGGATCGACGGATCCGGGCGCATCACCCATTCTTTGTCCGCGGCGTTGACGTACACCGGTACCCCGCCGAGTCGCCGGCCCCATTCCACCTGCGCCCCGAACATGTGCGGGTGGCTGGCGACGACACCGAGAACCGGGCCCTGCTCGAGAGCAGCGGCGACCGCGGCGTCATCGACGAATCCCGAAGGATCCCAGAGCATGTTGCCGCTGGGCGTACACACCAGCTTGCCCAGCTGACCGATACCCAGCGGCGGGTTGCAGCCGATCCCGATCAACCCCGGTTCCAACTCAAAGGCGTAGGACCGGGCGCCTTCGGCCACCAGTTCGTCCAACGTGGCCCAGTGTTGACCGTCCGCCGGCACCCATTGCCGATCGTCGGCACAGATCGCGCACACCTGGGGCGTGGCATCGTGCTCGACGCCGCAGGTCCGGCACAGCCAGAACTCGCAGGCCGGCACGCTCAGACCGTGAAACCGACTGCGCGCATCATCTCGCGGCCCTCATCGGTGATCTTGTCCGGTCCCCAGGCCGGCTCCCAGACCCAGGACAGATCCACCTTCTTGACCAGACCGGAGCCCACGGTGGCGTTCTCGATCTGCTCGGCGATCATGTCCTGCAGCGGGCAGGCCGGCGACGTGAGCGTCATGGCGACCACGGCGGCCGGGCCGTCCTCGTCCTGGCGGATCGACAGGTCGTACATCAGCCCCAGGTCGACGACGTTGATGCCGATCTCGGGGTCGATGACGTCGTGCATCGCTTCCTCGACTTCGGCGAGCAACTCGTCCGGTCCCAATTCGCTCATCGACTCATCTCCTGGGTTGAGACACTGACAGCTGCCAACGTCTGTTCTTCTGTCTTCGCAAGCGCTTGCGCCAATGCATCTTTGAAGGCCATCCAGCCGAGCAGAGCGCACTTGACCCGCGCCGGGTACTTGGCCACCCCGGCGAAAGCGATGCCGTCGCCGAGCACCTCCTCGTCGCCTTCGACGGTGCCCCGCGAGGACACCATCTCGTGGAAGGCGTCGAACGTCGCCAACGCCTGCGGCACGGTCAGACCGATCACCTGCGAGGCCAGCACCGAGGTGGCCGCCTGCGAGATCGAGCAGCCCTGCCCGTCATAGGAGACGTCGGCGATGCGTTCAGCGTCGGGTGACAGCGCCACCCGCAGGGTCAGCTCGTCGCCGCAGGTGGGGTTGACGTGGTGCACCTGAGCGCCGAACGGCTCCCGCAGGCCGCGGTGCTGTGGATGCTTGTAGTGATCGAGGATCACCTCTTGGTAGAACTGCTCCAGCCGCAAGGTCTCACACTCCCCCGAAGAATTCCACGGCCCGGCGAACACCCGCCAGCAGGCGCTCCACCTCCTCGTGAGTGTTGTACACCGCGAAGGACGCGCGGGCAGTGGCGGCCACGTTGAACTTGCGGTGCAGCGGCATGGCGCAGTGGTGGCCCACCCGCACCGCGACGCCGTCGTCGTCGAGCACCTGACCGACGTCGTGCGCGTGCACCCCGTCGATGACGAACGACACCGGCGAACCGCGATCGAGCGTGGTCGCCGGCCCGACGATGTGGACGCCGGGGATCTCGGCGAGTCCCTCGAGTGCGGCGGCCACCAGCTGCTGCTCGTGGGCTGCCACCACGTCCATTCCGATGGCGTCGAGGTAACGGGCCGCCGCGGCCAGCCCGACGACCTGTGAGGTCATCGGTGTACCGGCTTCGAAGCGCTGCGGCGCAGCGGCGTAGGTGCTCGAGGCCATGGTGACCGTCTCGATCATCGACCCACCGGTGAGAAACGGAGGCAGTGCCGCCAAGAGCTCACGCCGCCCGTAAAGCACACCGATCCCGTTGGGCCCCAGCATCTTATGCCCGGAGAAGGCCGCGAAGTCCACGCCCAGATCGTGGAAGTCGACCGGCTGGTGCGGAACCGACTGGCAGGCATCGAGCACCGTGAAGGCGCCGACGGCGCGGGCTCGCGAGACCAGTTCGACGACCGGGGCGAGCGCGCCGGTCACATTGGAGTGGTGGGTGAAGGCAACGACTTTGACGCGCTCGTCGAGCTGCAGCGAATCCAGGTCGATGCGCCCGTCCGGCGTGGCCTCATACCAGTGCAGCGTCGCACCGGTGCGCCGTGCCAGCTCCTGCCAGGGAATCAGGTTGGCGTGGTGTTCCAGCTCCGTGGTGACGATCACATCGCCGGGGCCGACGGCCTGCTCGAAGCGGTTGTCGCCGAGCACATAGGACACCAGGTTGAGCGACTCGGTGGCGTTCTTGGTGAACACCAGCTCGTCGGGATGCGCGCCGACAAAGCGGGCGATCGCCGACCGGCCGTCCTCGTAGGCGTCGGTGGCCTCTTCCATCAGCTGGTGCGCCCCGCGGTGCACCGCACCGTTGGAGGTCAGCAAAAACTCCCGCTCGGCGTCGAGCACCGGCAGCGGACGCTGCGAGGTGGCGCCGGAGTCCAGGTAGGCCAGCCGGCTTCCGCCGCGCATGACCCGGTTCAGGATCGGGAAATCTGCCCTGATCGCCTCCAGGTCCGGCGCCGCAAGTCGCCTGACCGACAACGTCGTGTCCGACAACTTCGTGTCCGACAACGTCGTGTCCGACGCCGTCATGTCAGGCTCCCGCCCCTGCCGCCGGTTCGTGGGTGAAGCGCTCGTAGCCCTTCTCCTCCAGCTCGTCGGCCAGCTCGGGTCCGCCGGACTCGACGATCCGCCCGCCGGCGAAGACGTGCACGAACTGCGGCTGGATGTAGCGCAGGATCCGGGTGTAGTGGGTGATCACCAGCACGCCGCCGTGCTCGGCCTCCTGGTAACGGTTGACCCCTTCGCTGACCACCCGCAGCGCGTCGACGTCCAGACCGGAGTCGGTTTCGTCGAGGATCGCGATCTTGGGCTTGAGCAGGCTCAGCTGCAGGATCTCGTGGCGCTTCTTCTCGCCACCGGAGAAGCCCTCGTTGACGTTGCGTTCGGCGAACGCCGAGTCGATGCCCAGCTCGGCGAAAGCCGCGCGCTGCTCCTTGATCCAGGTCCGCAGCTTCGGGGCCTCGCCGCGCACGGCGGTCACCGCGGTGCGCAGGAAGTTCGACATCGACACCCCCGGCACCTCGACCGGGTACTGCATGGCCAGGAACAGGCCCGCGCGCGCCCGCTCATCGACGGTCATCGCCAGCACGTCCTGGCCGTCGAGGGTGATCGAGCCGGACGTCACGGTGTACTTGGGGTGGCCGGCGATCGCGTAGGACAGCGTGGACTTGCCCGACCCGTTCGGCCCCATCAGGGCATGGGTCTCACCGGAGTTCACCGTCAGGTCCACACCGTGCAGGATCGGAATGTCGGCCGCGCCGTCGTCGCCGCCGCCGGGCGACACACTCACGTGCAGGCCCTTGATTTCCAGTGTGCTCATTGCTGATTCGTGTCCTTAGCTGATGCGTTGAGATTTACTTGTTCTCGGTGACCGCGAGTTCACGCTCGACGGCTTCGGTGAGGCGCTCCTGCACGGCCGGAACCGGGATCTTGGCGATGATCTCGCCGAAGAAACCGCGGACGATCAGGCGCCGGGCCTGGTCTTCGGGGATGCCGCGGGCCTGCAGGTAGAACAACTGCAGGTCGTCGAATCGTCCGGTCGCACTGGCGTGTCCGGCCTGCACGATCTCCCCGGTCTCGATCTCCAGGTTGGGTATCGAATCGGCCCGGGCGCCGTCGGCCAGCACCAGGTTGCGGTTCACCTCGAAGGTGTCGGTGCCGACCCCGCTCGCGCGGATCAGCACGTCGCCGACCCAGACGGTGTGGGCGTCGGGCAGCCCGGAGCCGGGATCGCCCTGCAGCGCTCCCTTGTAGAGCACGTTGGACCGGCAGTGCGGCTGAGCATGGTCGACCAGCAGCCGCGATTCGAGGTGCTGACCGGCGTCGGCGAAGTACAGGCCGAGCAGTTCGGCGTCCCCGCCCGGGCCGTTGAACGCGACCCGTCCGCTCAGCCGCACCAGTTCCCCACCCAACAGCACGGCGCTGTGCCGCAACACGGCGTCCTTGCCCAGCGCCGCGTGGTGGGCGCTGACATGCACCAGGTCCGCGGCGCCGTCGCCGATCCACACCACGGTCAGCTGCGCGCCGTCGCCGACCACGAATTCGACGTTGTCGGCGTAGGTTCCGCTGCCCCGCACGTCGATCACGACGGTGGCTCGCGACAGTTCCTCGGCGCGCAGCTGCAGGTGGCCGTAGGCGGTCGCTGCCGTGCCGGGGCCCGTGACGGTGATCGTGATGGGCTCCTCGACGTCCGCACCCTTGGGCACGGTCACCACGGTTGCATCGCGGAAAGACGAGAATGCTTGTGCTGCAACCCTGTCCGCTGGAACACCCGCCGCGCCGAGCCGGTCGTCGCCGCGCTGGACGATCTCGGTCCGCACGCCGGCGCCCTGGACGTCGATTCCGGCGGAGGCGTCGGCGACCGCGGAGCCGTCGTGCAGGCCGCGCAGCCGGCGCAGTGGCGTGAAGCGCCAGGCCTCGTCGCGGCCCTGCGGCACCTCGAAGGCCTCCACGT
This sequence comes from Mycobacterium sp. UM_Kg1, assembly GCF_000972925.1. Classification (NCBI taxonomy): domain Bacteria; kingdom Bacillati; phylum Actinomycetota; class Actinomycetes; order Mycobacteriales; family Mycobacteriaceae; genus Mycobacterium; species Mycobacterium sp. UM_Kg1. The sequence goes on from NZ_JRMK01000070.1 coordinate 9,522, forward strand.
CGAAGGAGGTGAACTGCATTCCCTTGTGGACGCCTTCGGCCGCGGCGGTCAGGGCGCCCGGGGAGCCGGGCCGTACTTCAGTCGAGGCCACTAGCCCACCGAACCTTCCATCTGCAGCTGGATCAGCTTGTTGAGTTCGAGCGCGTACTCCATCGGGAGTTCCTTGGCGATCGGCTCGATGAAGCCGCGCACCACCATCGCCATCGCCTCGTCCTCGGTCAGGCCGCGACTCATCAGGTAGAACAGCTGGTTCTCGCTGACCTTGGACACGGTCGCCTCGTGGCCGACGGTGACGTCGTCCTCACGGATGTCGACGTAGGGGTAGGTGTCGCTGCGGCTGACATTGTCGACCAGCAGCGCATCGCATTTCACGCTCGACTTCGCTCCGTGCGCGCCCTTGTGGATCTCCACCAGCCCGCGGTAGGAGGACCGGCCGCCGCCGCGCGACACCGACTTGGAGACGATGTTGCTCGAGGTGTTCGGCGCCAGGTGCAGCATCTTGGCGCCGGTGTCCTGGTGCTGGTCCTCGCCGGCGAATGCCACCGAGAGCACCTCGCCCTTGGCGTGCTCGCCGGTCATCCAGACCGCCGGGTACTTCATGGTGACCTTCGAACCGATGTTGCCGTCGACCCATTCCATGGTGGCGCCCGCCTCGGCCCGGGCCCGCTTGGTGACCAGGTTGTAGACGTTGACCGACCAGTTCTGGATGGTGGTGTAGCGGCAGCGGCCGCCCGGCTTGACCACGATCTCCACCACCGCGGAGTGCAGCGAGTCCGAGGTGTACACCGGCGCGGTGCAGCCCTCGATGTAGTGCACGTAGGCGTCTTCGTCGATGATCATCAGCGTGCGCTCGAACTGGCCCATGTTCTCGGTGTTGATCCGGAAGTAGGCCTGCAGCGGGATGTCGACGTGTACCCCCTTGGGCACGTAGATGAACGATCCCCCGCTCCACACGGCGGTGTTGAGCGCGGAGAACTTGTTGTCGCCGGCCGGGATCACCGTGCCGAAGTACTCGCGGAACAGCTCCTCGTGCTCCCGCAGCGCGGTGTCGGTGTCGAGGAAGATGACGCCTTGTGCCTCAAGGTCTTCGCGGATCTTGTGGTAGACGACCTCGGACTCGTACTGGGCCGCCACACCGCCGATGTAGCGCTGCTTCTCCGCCTCCGGGATGCCCAGCCGGTCATAGGTGTTGCGGATGTCGTCGGGCAGGTCGTCCCAGGTCTGGGCCTGCTTCTCGGTGGAGCGCACGAAGTACTTGATGTTCTCGAAGTCGATGCCGGACAGATCCGAGCCCCAGTGGGGCATCGGCTTCTTCATGAAGGTCCGGTAAGCCCGCAGCCGGGCCTGCAGCATCCATTCCGGCTCGTTCTTCTTCGCCGAGATGTCGCGCACCACGTCCTCGGACAGGCCACGCTGGGCGGCGGCGCCCGCGACATCGGTGTCGGCCCAGCCGTATTCGTACCGGCCCAGCGACGCGATCGTCTCGTCCTGGGTCGGCTCCGCTGCGGCGGTGGCCTCCGGCGTGAGTGTCATGATGACGCTCCTTCGGTGCTCGTGATGGCTTCGGCGCAGGGTGTGCGGCGAAGGTCGATCGGTGCTGCTAATGCTGTTGTGTGACGGCCCCGACCGCGCTGGACTTGCCGGCCTTTGCCGCTTTGGCGTTGCGGTTGGTCAGCGGTACATGCGTGGTGCAGACGTAGCCGCCGTCGGCGATGGTGGCCAGCCGTTGCACGTGGGTGCCCAGGACCTCGGCCATCGCCTGCCGCTCGGCCTGGCACAACTCCGGGAACTCCTTGGCGACGTTGGCCACCGGGCAGTGGTGCTGCAGGATCTGCACGCCGGGAACCCCGCCCTGAACCCGTGCGGTGGTGGCGGCGTACCCGGCCTCGGTCAACGCACGGGCGATACGTTGGGCGGTGGCTTCCAGGTCGCCGTCGTCCTCGGCGCCGTCGGCTGCCGCGGCCGCGACCTTGCCCAGGATCGCGTCGATGCGCTGCCGGGCGAAGTCGACAACCGCGTCCTCCCCGCCGATCTCGCGCAGTTGGCGCATGGCCGCCACCGCGAGGTCGTCGTAGCGGTGCCCCAGCTTGCTGCGACCGGCCTCGGTGAGCTGAAACCGCTTCGCCGGCCGCCCGCGACCCACCTGCTGCCAGGATGCCGCCGCATGTGCCTCGGCGTCGCCCAGCTCGATCAGGGCGTCGAGGTGGCGGCGCACCCCTGCCGCCGACAGGCCCAACCGGGCCCCGATCTCGCCCGCGGTGATCGATCCGGACTCCATGAGCAGGCGCACCACCGCGTGCCGGGTGTCATGGCCGCCCGCGAGTTCGGCGGCCACCGGGGTGCCTGACGCAACCGCATCGCCGGAGCGGGGCCCGGCGGCATCGGTTGCGGCCTTCACCTCCCCCATTTCGGAGGCCTCGAATTTCACAACACCAGTGTGACGCAATTCCAGGGCTCGGTCTACAAAGGGTTACCTCAGTTCGGCCCCACTCGGCCGTTGCGCTGATCACACTGCGCCCGCAGCCCGGCGGGCCCGGTCATGGCAGAGCGGCCGTTACGCTGCTGGGATGGCAGCCCGACGGTATTCGTTGAGCTCGTCGATCGCGCATCTGCACGGCGACGAGCGCACCGTGGGCTCCCCGCTCAACCCCGCCGAGCTGGTCGCACTGCGGCGAACCCGGCTTTTCGGCGGCACCGGAACGGTCCTGATGGCGATCGGGGCGCTGGGCGCCGGGGCGCGGCCGGTGGTGCAGGACCCGACCTTCGGGGTCCGGCTGCTCAATCTGCCCTCGCGGCTGCAGACCGTGGCCCTGACCATGACCACCACCGGCGCGGTGATGATGGCGCTGGCGTGGCTGATGCTCGGCCGGTTCGCCCTGGGGCGGCGACGGATGTCGCGCAGCCAGCTCGATCGCAGCCTGCTGCTGTGGATGCTGCCGCTGCTGGTCGCCCCGCCGATGTACAGCAAGGACGTCTACTCCTACCTGGCCCAGAGCCAGATCTCCCGGCTGGGCCTGGACCCCTACCGCGTGGGCCCGGCGCCTGCCCTGGGGCTCGACCACGTGTTCACGCTGTCGGTGCCCAGCCTCTGGCGGGAGACCCCGGCGCCCTACGGGCCGCTGTTCTTGTGGATCGGCCGCGGAATCTCGGCGCTGACCGGCGAGAACATCGTCACCGCGGTGTTGTGCCACCGGGTGGTGGTGCTGATCGGGGTCGGCATGATCGTGTGGGCGGTGCCCAGGCTGGCGGCGCGCTGCGGGGTGGCCGAGGTCAGCGCACTGTGGCTCGGCGCGGCCAATCCGCTGCTGCTCATGCACCTGGTCGCCGGGATCCACAACGAGGCCCTGATGCTCGGCCTGATGCTCACCGGTACGGAATTCGCCCTGCGCGGGATCACCGCCGCCCAGCCGCTGCTGCCGCGCCGGGCCCCGGCGGCCCCGCTGACCCTGCGGGACTGGGTACCACTGGCCGAACTTGTCACCGGCGCCGTGCTGATCGCAATGTCGTCGCAGGTCAAGCTGCCGTCACTGCTGGCGCTGGGCTTCGTCACGATGGCGCTGGGCTGGCGGCTGGGCGGCGATCCCCGCGCGTTCGTGCTGGCCAGCACCGGCATGACCACCCTGGCCGGCGCGGTGATGGGCCTGATCGGCTGGGCCAGCGGGCTGGGTTTCGGGTGGGTCTTCACCCTGGGCACCGCCAACGTGGTGCGCAGCTGGATGTCGCCACCGACGCTGATCGCCCTCGGCACCGGTCAAGTCGGCATCCTGCTGGGCCTGGGCGATCACACCACCGCGGTGCTGTCGCTGACCCGTGCCATCGGCGTGCTGATCATCGGGGTACTGGTGGTGTGGCTGCTGCTGGTGGTGTTCCACGGCCGGCTGCATCCGGTGGGCGGGCTCGGCGTCGCACTGGGCATCACGGTCCTGCTGTTCCCGGTCGTGCAGCCGTGGTATCTGCTCTGGGCAATCATCCCGCTGGCCGCCTGGGCGACCCGGCCGAACTTCCGGATCGCCGTGATCGCAGTCACGCTGGTGGTGGGCATCTTCGGTCCGACGGCCAACGGCGATCGCTTTGCGCTGTTCCAGATCGTGGACGCCACCGTGGCCAGCGCAGTCGTGGTGCTGGTGTTGTTGCTGTCGACCTACCGGCGACTGCCGTGGCGTGAGTTGCCGGCCCAAGCCCAAGGCCCGAAGGACGACGCACCGGCGGTGGAACCCACCCCGCGCCCGGCCGCTGTCACCGACGCCTACGCTGATTCTCCGTGAACTCAGCTGTCGCGGTGCGCTTATGCGGGGTGCGCAAGCGCTACGGGACCGGTCCGGCTGCGATCGAAGCGGTCGCCGGCCTGGATTTCGAGGTCGAGACCGCCGAAGTGTTCGCCCTGCTCGGGCCCAACGGCGCCGGCAAGACGACCACCGTCGAGATGTGCGAGGGCTTCGTCCGCCCCGACGCCGGGACCATCGAGGTACTCGGCCTGGACCCGGTGGCCGACAACGACCGGCTGCGCGCACGCATCGGGGTCATGCTGCAGGGCGGCGGCGCCTACCCGGCCGCCCGCGCCGGGGAGATGCTCAAGTTGGTGGCGTCCTATTCGGCCAACCCGCTCGACCCGCAATGGCTGCTGGACACCCTCGGCCTGACCGACGCGGCCCGCACCACCTACCGGCGGCTCTCCGGCGGCCAACAGCAACGACTCGCCCTGGCCTGCGCCCTGGTCGGCCGCCCGGAGCTGGTGTTTCTCGACGAGCCGACCGCGGGCATGGACGCCCACGCCCGCCTGCTGGTGTGGGAGCTGATCGACGCGTTGCGCCGCGACGGCGTGACGGTGGTGCTGACCACACACCATCTGCGCGAGGCCGAAGAACTGGCCGACCGGCTGCTGATCATCGACCACGGCGCCGTGGTCGCCGCCGGCACCCCGGCGGAGTTGACGCGCAGCGGCGCCCAGGGACAGCTGCGGTTCACCGCACCGCCGCGGCTGGATCTGTCGTTGCTGGTCGCGGCATTGCCGGAGGGTTACCGGGCCAGCGAAGTGCTGCCCGGCGAATACCTCGTGGAGGGCACCGTGAACCCCCAGGTGCTCGCCACGGTGACGTCCTGGTGCGCCCGGCTGGACGTGCTGGCCACCCAGCTGCGGGTGGAGCAGCGCAGCTTGGAGGACGTGTTCTTGGAACTGACCGGACGGGAGCTGCGCCCATGAGTCGCACGAACACCGAACAGGTCTTCGCACCGGGCACCTTCGCCCCCGACCCGCGTCCGGCCGCCGTGCCCGCGATGCTGGCCGCTCAGTTCCGGTTGGAGCTGACCCTGCTGCTGCGCAACGGCGAGCAGCTGCTGTTGACCATGTTCATCCCGATCACGCTGCTGATCGGGCTCACCGTGCTGCCGCTGGGCCCGTTCGGCGAGGGGCATGCCCAGCGCGCCACCACCGTGCTGCCGGTGATCATGTCGCTGGCGGTGATCGCCACCGCGTTCACCGGGCAGGCGATCGCGGTGGCCTTCGACCGGCGTTACGGGGCCCTCAAACGTCTGGGCGCCACCGCGCTGCCGGTGTGGGGCATCATCGCCGGCAAGTCCCTGTCGGTGGCCACCGTGGTCCTGCTGCAGTCCGTGCTGCTGGGGGCCATCGGCGCCGTCTTGGGCTGGCGGCCGACGGTGGCGGGCCTGTGTCTGGGGGCGGTGATCATCGCCCTGGGGACCGCCTGCTTTGCCGCCCTGGGCCTGCTGCTCGGCGGCAGCCTGCGCGCCGAGATCGTGCTGGCCGGCGCGAACCTGATGTGGTTCGTGTTCGGCGGCTTCTCCGCCTTGACCGTGGAGACCGAACTGGTTCCCGGCGCGGTCCGCTGGCTGGCCCGTCTGACCCCCTCGGGAGCACTGACCGAAGCCCTGGCGCAGGCGCTGAGCGTCTCCGTCGACTGGTTCGGCATCGCGGTGGTGGCGGTCTGGGGCGTGCTCGCCGCCGTCGGCGCGGTGCGCTGGTTCCGCTTCAGCTGACCTACTACGGGATGTAGTTAACGATCCTCTACGATCAGCCCGTGGGACGGTTCCTGATGCGCCTGGTAGACCTGCTCCCAGAACCGGGCCTGCGCACCCAGCGATGGCTGGCCGCCGCGGTGGTTTTCACCCAGGGATTCATCTCGGTGACCGGCGCGGTCGTCCGCGTCACCGCCTCCGGTCTGGGCTGCCCGACCTGGCCGCAGTGCTTCCCGGGCAGCTATGTCCCGGTCGCGGTTTCAGAGGTGCCGCGGATTCATCAAGCCATCGAGTTCGGCAACCGCATGGTCACCTTCGCGGTCGTGATCACCGCGGCACTGGCCGTGCTGGCCGTGATCCGGGCCCGGCGGCGCACCGAGGTGCTGGTCTATGCCTGGCTGATGCCCGGGTCGACGGTGCTGCAGGCGGTGATCGGTGGGATCACCGTGCGCACCGGCCTGGCCTGGTGGACGGTGGCGGTGCACCTGCTGGTCTCGATGCTCATGGTGTGGCTGGCGGTGCAGTTCTACGCCAAGGTGGGCCAGCCCGACGACGCCTCGGCGGTGGTGGTCTATCGGATCCCGGCGCCGTTGCGGGCCCTGACGGCGCTGTGCGCCGTCGCCCTGGCTGCGGTGCTGGTGACCGGCCCCCTGGTGACCGCCGCCGGCCCCCATGCCGGCGACAAGAGCGCGGCCCGCACGGTGGCCCGCCTCAAGGTGGAGATCGCCACCCTGGCCCACCTGCACGAGTCGCTGCTGATCGGGTTCCTCGGGCTACTGGTCGGCCTGGCCTTCGGGCTCGCCGCGGTGCACGCGGCAAAGCCGGTCACCCGCCGGCTGACGCTGGTGGTCGCACTGGCGTTGGGTCAGGGGCTGATCGGTGTCGTTCAATACTTCACCGGGGTGCCGGCCGTGCTGGTCACCCTGCACGTCGCGGGCGCGGTGCTGGTCACCGGCGCGACCGCGTCGCTATGGGCGTCGCTGCGCGAGCGGACCCAGCCCCAGTCGCTCTAGCGCCGCGGCCACCTCCACGGCGAACCGGCGCTGCGCCCGGTCGCGTTCCTCGGCGGCGAGCTCGTGCCAGCCCAGGTCGGGCGCAATCAGATCCAGGCTCACCAGGCGCGCATCGGCTGCCGTACCGGCAACGTCGGCGCGTGCGTAGAGCAACTCCTCGATCCGGATGCTCAAGCGCTCGGCGGCCGCCCGCAGTGCCCACCGCCCGACGTCCCACAGTTCGAAATCCGGGTCCGGGCCGGCCGCCCCGAAGGCATGCGACCGGCCGGCGCCGAAGAACACCAGGGTGCTCAGCTCGTCCGGCCGCCCGCCCGCCGCCGTCGGCACCCCGTCGCACTGCAGGTCCGCGAGGTAGCGACGGTTGGCGTTCCAGGCGACGACTTCCGGTGCATTGAGCAGGTGGGCCACCCGGGTGGTCCACGCCAGGAATTCGGCGTGCCGCTCCGGGTCGCCGGCTGTGCGCAGTATCACCAGGTTGGCTTCCAGGGTTTCCGGGTCGTCCCAGGCCAGCAGCCGGGCATGCAGCCCCCGGTGCCGCAACGCCGCCACCAGGCCGGCGTCGCCTTCGGCGGCCGCCGAGGTGTGCGCACTCTTGTGATGACCGCGCGGTGAGTCGACCGCCACCACGATGCGCGGGTGGAAGATGTCGGGCCGGGCCAGCTTCATGCAGACATCACACTCGGAGATGATAGTCACCATGTACGCCGTGGAAGTGGCCGCGACCGGTGGCCCCGAGGTCTTGAACTATGTCGAGAAGCCACAGCCCTCCCCCGCCTCCGGACAGGTGTTGATCCGGGTCGAGGCCGTGGGGGTCAACTTCATCGACACGTACTTCCGCTCGGGCATCTACCCCGCCGAACTGCCGTTCGTGGTCGGCAATGAGGCCGCGGGCACGGTGGCCGAGGTCGGCGCGGGAGTGACCGCGCTGCGCGTCGGCGACCGCGTGGTGACCGCGGCTGCCACCGGCGCCTACGCCCAATACTGCACGGCGCCAGCGGCTTTGACCGCGCCGATCCCCGACCGCCTGGACGCCGGGGTGGCCGCCGCCGCGCTGCTGAAGGGCTTGACGGCGCACTACCTGATCACGTCGGTGTATCCGGTGCAGGCCGGCGACACCGTGTTGCTGCACGCCGGCGCCGGCGGTGTGGGGTTGATCCTGACCCAATGGGCCACCGCGCTGGGCGCCCGGGTGATCACCACGGTCTCGAGTGCGGACAAGGCACAGTTGTCCCGGCAGGCCGGTGCCGTGGAGGTTCTCGACTACCCGGGAGCGGGCCCCGAGGAGGCGGCGGCGTTCGGCGCCGAGATCAAGGCGTTGACCGAGGGCGGTGTGGCGGCCGTCTATGACGGGGGGGGCGCGGCGACGTTTGATGCCAGCTTGGCCAGCCTGGCCGTGCGGGGCACCCTGGCGCTGTTCGGCGCCGCCAGCGGTCCGGTGCCGCCGGTCGACCCCCAGCGGCTCAATGCGGCGGGTTCGGTCTACCTGACGCGGCCCAACCTGGCCCACTTCACCCGGACCGCCGCCGAGTTCACCTGGCGTGCCGGCGAGCTGTTCGAGGCGATCCGCAACGGCACCATCGCGGTGACGGTGAGCCGGCGCTACCCGCTGGCTGAGGCCGCCCAGGCGCATCGGGACCTGCAGGGCCGCCGCACGGTCGGTTCCCTGGTGCTCGAGGCCTAGGTGTTGTGACCTAGGAGCCGTCCCAGGTCTCGGGCAGCAAGGGCAGCCGCGGGCCGTCGTCCAACTCGGCTGCGGCCAGGCGGGTCAGACCGGTGGGCACGGGCCGGCCGGCACCCGCGGCCCCGGCGCGGCCCAGTTCGCCGGCGCCGTGGTCGGACACCGGGGCCGGTTCCCAGTCCGGGGTCACCTCGACCGTCAGGTCCATGACTTCATCGCCGTGGCCCGGTCGGGTTCTGCTCCGCCGTAACCGCCTGGCCCGGCGGGCGTCTGCGGCGGCTGCCGCCGCGGTGCTTTCCGGGGTGGGCCTCTTTCTCTTCGCGCTGTCGACGGCGCCGGCGTGGGCACCCAGGCCCGATCCGTGGTCGATCGAGGGCCCGCCCCCGACCAGGTAGGGGAACAGAGGCGCACCCGCGGGCACCGCCGCGGGGGGCGCACCCAACGCCGGGGTCGGAGCAGCGCCGGCCGGCGCAGCCGCGGGTGGCGGAGCAGCCGGCGGGGGCGGTGCCGCCAGTGCGCCCGTTCCCACGCCGAGGGCTGGCACGTCGGCAGCGACCATCGGTGTCGGCGGTGGGGCCACCACGCCGGCAGGTACCGGCGCCGCCGCGGCCAGCCCCGCCAGGCCCGTCAAACCGGCCGGTGCCACCATCGCGCCCGCCGCGGCGGTGACCAGCGCCGGCTGGCTGACGGCCTGCAGCAACTGGGCGATATGGGTGGGCCAGTCGAACAGGACCAGGGCCGCGAGGTACTGCAGTGCGGGAATGATCTGAGTCGGGTCCTGGGTGATGGCCAGGAAGTCCTGGTACAGCTCCAGAGTTCGCGCCAGGTACCAGATCGGTTGGGTGGCATCGGCGTACAGCTCGTACTCGAAGCCGTTGATCGTTCCGACGGCGGGGTCCCACGTGATCCCGAAGTTCTGCAGGAAATCCGCGATGACGGTTGTCACCCCGTTGGTGACCCGGCCAACCCCTGGACCCCCGTCTCCTAGACCAATGCTGTTCAGGTAGGGCTCGAGGAGATCGAGCAGGCCCTGCAGCGGGTTTTCGGTGATCGGTTGTGCTGACGACAAAGCCGGACCGGCGTCCGCCTTCTGAATGGGAGCCACCGGCACGGCGCGGGGGGTGGCGGCCACGGCGGCGTCGCAGGCGGCCTGATAGGCCGCCATGACGGTGGCCGCCTGCACCCACATCCGCAGGTAATCGGCCTCGTTGGCGGCGATGGGGATGGTGTTGATCCCGAAGAAATTCGTGGCCACCAGCACCGCATGGGCGGCGTGGTTGGCAGCCAACTCCGCCGGCGTGGGCATCGCCGCCAGCGCGGCGGTGTAGGCCGCTGCCACCTGCTGGTGGGCGGCCGCCAACCGGGCGCCATCCGCGCCGGCGCGGTACAGCCACTCGACATAGGGCTGGTGGGCCGCCTGGTACTGCTCGGCGGCGGCGCCGCGCCACAGCCCCGCGGCCACCGCTGCGAGCAGTGCGGTCAGGTCCTCGGCGGTCGCCGAGTAGAGCGCGCTCAACGACGACCAGGCGCCCGCGGCGGCGAGCAGCGGACCGGGCCCGGGACCCGCGCTGAGCAGCGTCGAATGCACCTCGGGAGGAGACGCCATCCACACCGGGCCCAACATAGGGATTCACTGTAGCGAATCTATAGTTTCGGGTCCCCGAACTCCGGGTGAGAAACCGCGGGGATGCGCCGGGGCGGCGAAACCTAGAACAGGGTGGGCAGACCGATGGCGGAGTCCACCGCCAGTGCGCAGAAGACCAGTGCCAGGTAATTGTTCGACTGCAGGAACAGCCGCAGCGGCTTCACCGGTTCACCCCGGCGCACGCCCGCATAGAGCTGGTGAGCCATCACCAGGAACCAGGTCCCGGCCAGCACCGCGACCGCCGCGTAGAGCCATCCGGCGGCGGGCACCAGCGCCAACGTCGCCAGCACGGTCGCCCAGGTGTAGACCACGATCCGGTGGGTGACCACGTGCTCGCTGGCGACCACCGGCAGCATGGGCACCCCCGCCGCCGCGTAGTCCTCCTTGTAGCGCATCGCCAGCGCCCAGGTGTGCGGCGGCGTCCAGAAGAAGATCACCAGGAACATCACCAGTGCCTGCCAGCCGATGGTGCCGGTGACCGCCGACCAGCCGATCACCACGGGCATGCACCCGGCCGCTCCGCCCCACACCACGTTCTGCGAGGTGCGCCGCTTGAGCATCATCGAGTAGACCAGCACGTAGAACGCGATGGTGGCCATCGCCAGCAGGCCTGAGATCAAGTTCGTGGTAGACCACAGCCACACGAACGAGCCGGCGCCGAGTCCCAGGCTGAACACCAGAGCGTTACGGGTGGGCACGGCCTCGCGAGCCAGCGGGCGAAGCGCCGTGCGCTTCATCACCTTGTCGATGTCGGCGTCGACCACGCAGTTCAGCGCATTGGCGCTGGCGGCGGCCAGCATCCCGCCGATCAGCGTGTTGAAGATCAGCAGCGGATTGACCGTGCCACGGTCCGCCAGCAACATCGCCGGAATAGTCGTGACCAGCAGCAACTCGATGATCCGCGGCTTGGTCAGCGACAGATACGCCAACAACGTGTTGCGCATGGCGCGTATTCGGCGCGGCTGAGCGCGCTCCCGAATACTCACGTGATGACTCCTAGGATGGCAGCTGCGACGCCAGCTTCTACTACGGACGATGGTAGACCGCCTGGCCAGGTCGTCCGAATCGCAGGGTCGATTCCTTGCCAATCCACACCACTACCGGACCTGCAACACCGCACACGCTCGCATTAGGCTGAGACCGAAGCCCGGCTTGTTCTGAAGACCTATCGCGAAGATGAGGACCGTACGTTCGTGACCACTGCTGCAGAGATCTCCGCTCTTACCCGCCCGCACCACCCCGGCGACTGGGCCGAGATCGACTCCCTCGCCGTAGACACCGCCCGGGTGCTGGCGGCCGACGCGGTGCAGAAGGTCGGAAACGGCCATCCGGGCACCGCGATGAGCCTGGCACCGCTGGCCTACACGCTGTTTCAGCGGGTGATGCGCCATGACCCGTCCGACACCGCATGGCTGGGCCGCGACCGGTTCGTGCTGTCCTGCGGGCACTCCAGCCTGACCCTCTACATCCAGCTGTACCTGGGCGGCTTCGGGCTGGAACTGGCCGACATCGAGGCACTGCGCACCTGGGGGTCCAAGACCCCGGGCCACCCGGAATTCCGGCACACCAAGGGTGTGGAGATCACCACCGGACCGCTCGGCCAGGGACTTGCCTCAGCGGTCGGGATGGCCATGGCCGCCCGCTTTGAGCGCGGACTCTTCGACCCCGATGCCGAACCCGGGACTAGTCCGTTCGACCACTTCGTCTACGTGATCGCCTCCGACGGCGACATTCAGGAGGGCGTCACCAGCGAGGCCTCGTCGCTGGCCGGCGTCCAGCAGCTGGGCAACCTCATCGTGTTCTACGACCACAACAAGATCTCCATCGAAGACGACACCGCGATCGCGTTCTGCGAGGACACCGCGGCCCGGTACCGGTCCTACGGCTGGCACGTTCAAGAGGTCGAGGGCGGCGAGAACGTGACCGGCATCGAGGAGGCGATCGCGGCGGCCAAAGCCGTCACCGACAAGCCGTCGTTCATCTCGCTGCGCACCATCATCGGCTTCCCGTCGCCGGGCAAGATGAACACCGGCACCATCCATGGTTCGGCTCTGGGCGCCGACGAGGTCGCCGCCACCAAGACCGCGCTCGGCTTCGACCCGGACAAGAGCTTCGACGTCCGCGAGGACGTCCTCACCCACACCCGCCAGCTGGTGGGGCGCGGCAAGCAGGCACACGCCGAATGGCAGGAGCAGTTCGAAGCCTGGGCGGCCCGCGAGCCGGAGCGCAAAGCCCTGCTGGACCGGTTGCTCGCCGGGCAGCTGCCCGAGGGCTGGGATGCCGAGCTGCCGTCCTGGGAGCCGGGATCCAAAGCCGTCGCCACCCGCGCCGCATCCGGCAAGGTGCTCAACGCAGTGGGCCCCAAGCTTCCCGAATTGTGGGGCGGCTCAGCTGATCTGGCGGGCAGCAACAACACCACCATGGACGGCGTCAAGTCCTTCGGGCCGGCGTCGATCTCCACCGGCGAATACACCGCCGACCCGTACGGCCGCACCCTGCACTTCGGCATCCGTGAGCACGCGATGGGCGCGATCCTGTCCGGGATCGTGCTGCACGGGCCCACCCGGGCCTACGGCGGCACCTTCCTGCAGTTCTCCGACTACATGCGGCCCGCGGTGCGACTGGCCGCGCTGATGGACATCGACCCGATCTACGTCTGGACCCACGACTCGATCGGGCTCGGCGAAGACGGCCCCACCCACCAGCCGATCGAGCACCTGGCGGCGCTGCGCGCCATCCCCCGGCTGTCGGTGGTGCGGCCCGCGGACGCCAACGAGACGGCCCACGCCTGGCGCACCGTGCTGGCGCGCGGCGCCGACAGCGGTCCGGTCGGTTTGATCCTGACCCGGCAGAACGTGCCGATCCTGGAGGGCACCGACGCCGAGGGCGTGGCGCGCGGTGGGTACGTGCTGGGCGGTCTCGACGCCGAAACCGACGAACCCGACGTGCTGCTGATCGCCACCGGTTCGGAGGTGCAGCTGGCGGTCGAGGCGCAGAAGCTGTTGGCGGACAAGGACATCATCGCGCGCGTGGTGTCGATGACGTGTCTGGAATGGTTCGAGTCGCAGCCGGCCGAGTACCGCGACGCGGTGCTGCCGCCCTCGGTCTCGGCCCGCGTGGCCGTGGAGGCCGGAATCGCGCAGTGCTGGCACTGTCTCTTATACACAT
>NZ_JRMK01000071.1:0-22441 GCF_000972925.1 Mycobacterium sp. UM_Kg1
CCCAGCCGGAGTCCGCCAGCCGCAGGGCCACCGACTGAGTGGACGTATGCCGGCCCCGGCCGATGTCGGTGACCCGCCCCACGGCCCGGTCAGCGTCTGGGACAAGGCGATTCACCAGGGTGGACTTGCCGACACCGGAGTGGCCCAACAGCACGGTCACCTTCGACTCCAGTAGGGGGGCGACGGCGTCGAGCGGGTCGTCGCGGCCCGCGGTCACGATCGTGAGGTCGAGGTCGGCGAACTGACCGGCGAACGGTTCCGGATCGGCCAGGTCGGTCTTGGTGAGGCACAGAATCGGCGCCAGGCCTCCGGCGTAGGCGGCGATCAGGGCCCGTTCGACCAGACCGGTCCGTGGCGGCGGGTCGGCCAGCGCCACCACCATGAGCAGCTGATCGGCGTTGGCGACCACCACCCGCTCGGTGGGGTCGGTGTCATCGGCGGTGCGCCGCAAGACCGTTCGCCGGGGTCTGCGTCGCACGATTCGGGCCAGCGTGTCCGGCCGCCCGGACAGGTCGCCGACCACGTCGACGCGGTCGCCGACCACGATCGGGGTACGGCCCAGCTCGCGGGCCCGCATCGCGGTGATCGGCCGGTCGGCGGGATCCCCGTCCAAAACGCAGCCCCAGCGGCCGCGGTCCACGCTGACGACCATCGCCGAACGGGCGTCGGCGTGCCCCGGGCGGATTTTGGTGCGCGGCCGCGACCCGCGACCGGAGCGGACTTTGACGTCGGACTCGTCATAGTCCTCCGGCTTCAAGCCCCGGCTCCCGCATCGGCGAGCATGTCGGCCCACATCCGGGGAAACGCCGGCAGGGTCTTGGCGGTGGTCTCGATGTCTTCGACCTCCACGCCGGGCACCCGCAGCCCCAGAATCGCACCGGCGGTAGCCATCCGATGGTCGGCGTAGGAGTGCCACGTCCCGCCGTGCAGCTCGGTGGCGGTGATCACCAGGCCGTCGTCGGTCTCGACCGCCTGGCCGCCCAACCGGTTGATCTCGGTCGTCAGCGCCGCCAGGCGGTCGGTCTCGTGCCCGCGCAGATGCGCGATGCCGCGCAACCGCGACACCGACCCGCGATCGGCCAAGGCCGCCAGCGCCGCCACCGTCGGGGTGAGCTCGCCGACAGCCCGCAGATCCACGTCGAAGCCGCCATAACCGTCCGGGCCCTGCACCTCAAGACAGGTATCGGTGTGGCTCACCCGAGCGCCGGTGGCGCCGAAGATCTCGATGATGGCCGCACTGGGCTGTACGCCGACGGCGGGCCAGCCGGCGATACGCACCCGTCCTCCGGTGACCACGGCGGCAGCCAGGAACGGGGTGGCGTTGGACAGGTCCGGCTCGATGTCCCAGTTGCGGGCCGCCGCCGTCGCCGGCTCGACCCGCCAGCGGTTCGCGGTGGCGTCGTCCACGTCGATTCCGGCCTGCCGCAGCATCGCCACCGTCATCGCAATGTGCGGCGCGGACGGCAGGCTCGCCCCGGTGTGCACCACGGTCAGCCCGTCGTCGAACGCCGCCGCGGCCAGCAGCAGGCCGGAGACGAACTGCGAGGACGCCGAGGCGTCGATCGCCACCGTGCCACCGGCCACCGACCCGGTGCCATGGACCCCGAACGGCAGCCCGTCGCCGTCGACCGAGATGCCCAGGCTGCGCATCGCATCCAACAGTGGCGCTATCGGCCGGGCCCGCGCCTGCTCGTCCCCGTCGAACGTGACGGTGACCGTGCCCAGGGCGGCCAGCGGAGGCACGAACCGCAGCACGGTACCGGCCAAACCGCAGTTCAACCGGATGTCCGGCTCGGGGTCGATCTTGCCGCTGACCGTCACGTGGTGCGCCACCGCCTCGACGCGCAGGCCCAGCGCCCGCAGTGCGTCGAGCATCAGGTCGGTGTCGCGGCTGCGCAGGGCGCCGGTCAGGGTGGAGACACCGCCGCCGCGATCGGCCGCCAGTGCGGCCAGGACCAACGCCCGATTGGTCTGCGACTTCGAACCGGGCACGGTCACCGTCGCGTCGATAGCAGCGGTAGGCGTAGGCGCCGGCCAATTCATCACGCTCTCATCCTGCCAGCGTCGGACCGGGTCGCTGATATCGGCGCGCGGTCATGCCGCCGCAGGCCGGGTTGCCGGCGTGACATGTGCTGTCCGGGTTCTGCCACCAGTACGCCGATGCCGCGCCAGAGCAGGTCATGGCGCGGCATCGATAGGGATAGGGAACCGATCGCGGGGCGGCGCGATCGGCCAGGAGCTTGGGGTCAGCCTCCGGCCGGGGGACGTCCGACCACCATCGGCCGGAATCCGTACCGCGGAGTGCCGAAGGCGCCGAAGCCGCCGCGGCCGGCACCGCCGGCGCCCGCCATCGGAACACCGCCCATGGTGTGGGCGGCGCCACCGGCCCCGGCCGCTCCTGCAGCCCCAAAGCCGCTGAGCTGCGCCGTTGCGGCCTGGGTCGCCGCGGCAGGTACGGCCGCTGCCCAGGTCTGCGGCACCGAGAGCGGGCCCACCAGCGAGGCCTTGCCGATGGTGCCCGAGATACCCGAGATACCGGCACCCAGTCCCTTGGCGGCACCTTCGGCTGCCTTGGCGGCGCCTTCGGCGACCTTGGAGGCGCCTTCGGCGACCTTCGCCGCCGGGAACAACGAGTGGGACAGCCCGTCGATGTCTTTGAACGCCGTGGTGAAAAGTCGCATCGGCGAGACCATCCGGATGAACATGTCCATGGGGCTCGACGCGCTCAGCGTTTCCGACCCGGTCAGGCCCCGCATGAAGTCGCCGAGGATCCCGTTGAAGGTGATGCTCGACCCGTCCAGGGTGATCGGATTCTGCAGGTCGTTGAGGAATCCGGACATCGCCGGGCCGGCGAGGTCGCCCAACCGGCCGGGCAGCGCCGTGGTCAGGGCGGTCAATGTGTCGGCGTCGGTGGCGGTGGCCGATCCGGCCGCCAGCGCAACCGCGGCCTCTTGTGCCGCCACCCCGGCCGGGTTGACGGTGGGTGCCGGCGGCGTGAACGGCGGCAGCGTCGTCGCGGCCGCCGACTGGCCGGCGTAGCTGTACATCGTGGCGGCGTCTTGCACCCACATCTCGCCGTAGGCGGCCTCGGTGGCCGCGATCGCCGGAGTGTTCTGTCCAAGGATGTTGGTTGCCAGCAGCGCCATCAACGTCTCGCGGTTCGCCTCGACCACCGCAGGCGGAACCGTCGCGGCGAACGCCGCGTCATGAGCCGCTGCCGCAGCGCCTGCCTGCGCTGCCACCTGCTCTGCCTGGGCAGCTGCCCGGTTCAGCCATTCCAGGTGCGGCGCAAACGCGTTCGTCATGGCCGCTGCCGCCGGACCCTGCCACTCAGCGGTCAGGTCGGCCAGCGCCGTCGAGTAGCTCGCGGCCGTCGAGTAGATGCCCGCGGCCAAACTCTCCCAGGCCCGCGAAGCGGCCCACAGCGGGGCCGAGCCGGCGCCCGCGTACATCAACGCCGAGTTGACCTCGGGCGGCAACATACCGAAATCCATTGCTTTGCCCGCGCTTAACCCAGCGCGGCCGCGTTCGCGGCCTCGGTGGCGGCGTAGGACCCGGAGCTGATGCTCAGCACGGTCTCCAACATCTGCTGCATGGCAACAGCACGTGCACCGACCTGCTGGTAGAGCTCGGCGTGTGCGGCGAAGCTGGTGGCGGTCAGGATGGACACCAGGTCGGCGCCCGCCGGGACGATCTGGGTCGTCGGGACAAACGCCGCTGCATTTCCGGCCTGCATTTCCGCGGTTATCGCCTGAAGCTCATGGGCGCTCGCAGCCAAGACCTCCGGCTGCGCAACAACGGTCGACACGTCTAACTCCTCCTTGCCTGCACGGGAGTGCAGGAACTTGCGGGAAACTTGCAGAACACTGCCAGCGTAAGCACCTGTACGGGGGCCTGAAAAGCGCTCACACTCGTTGTTCACCGCGAAGGATCGAATGTTCATCGGCCAGGCTTAGCCGTCGATTCGATGACGTCTGCTGTTCATCTTGGCCCCCAGCTGTTAACCGTTTCGTTTCGCGGTCGCGACCGCACCGGGCAGCTGTCACCATGGAGGCATGTGCGGGCGTTTCGCGGTGACCACCGACCCGGAGATGCTGGCCGCGCGCATCGGCGCGGTCAACGAGATCCCGGCGGAGCGCTACGCCGGCCCGAGCTACAACGTGGCGCCCACCGACGACGTGATCGCGGTGGTCTGTCGGCACGGCGAGCCCGGCGACCGGCCGACGCGGCGCCTGCGACAGATGCGCTGGGGCCTGGTGCCGCCCTGGACCCGGACCGGGGCCGACGGCAGACCGGCCCCGGGGGGTCGGTTGCTGATCAACGCCCGCGCGGACAAGGTCGCCACCTCGCCGGCATTCCGGGCCTCTGCGGACCATCGGCGCTGTCTGGTGCCCATGGACGGCTACTACGAATGGCGCACCGCGCCCGGCAGTCCGGCCGGCCGCAAGGCCCGCAAGACCCCGTTCTACATCCACGGGGACGGCGCGACGCTGTTCGCCGCCGGGTTGTGGTCGGTGTGGCGGCCGCACAAGACCTCCGAGCCGGTGCTGAGCCTGGCCATCATCACCACCGACTCCGTCGGCGACCTGGCCGGCATCCACGACCGGATGCCGGTGTTGCTGACCCAAAGCCATTGGGATCGTTGGCTGGACCCCGACAGCGCGATCGACACCGGGATGCTGAACGGCGCACTTGCGGCACCGAGGACGGTGCTGCGCCAGGTCTCGCCGTTGGTCAACAGCGTCGCCAACAACTCGCCCGACCTGATCGCGCCCGCCGCGCCGCAACCCGAGCAGGCGTACCTGCTGTAGTCGGCCGGAGCGAAGCCGGCAACGCAGCTACCGTGGAGGCCTTTTCCGATCCGCGCACGGCAGTGTTATCAATGAAGCATGACCGACTTCCGGCCCGCCGAGCGGCGCGGCGGCGGGTCTGGCGGCAGCAGCACGCCGCGAGTGCTGGTCGTCGAGGACTCCGAGACAATCCGAGAGATGGTCGGCGAGGCGCTGTCCGACGCCGGCTACGTCACCGCCACGATGCCGGACGGGCACGGGCTGGAGAACGTGCTGGACGACTTCCGGCCCGACTTGGTGGTACTGGACGTCATGCTGCCGGGCCGCGACGGCTTTGCGCTGATGGACGTGATCGTGAAGCGGGGCGAAGCAGCGGTGCTGCTGCTCACCGCTCGCGGTGGACTCTCCGACCGGCTGCGTGGGCTCGAGTACGGCGCCGACGACTATGTGGCCAAGCCGTTCGAGCTCGCCGAGCTGGTTGCCCGCGTCGGCGCGGTGCTGCGCAGGCGGGGGCGCCTGCCGTCGGCGCTGAATATCGGGGACCTCACGATCGACGTCGAGGCCGGCGCGGCTTCCCGGTCCGGGGCACCTTTGAACCTGACTGCCACTGAGCTGCGGGTTCTGGTCTTTCTGGTCGAACAGCGCGGCCGCATCGTCAGCGCCGGCCAGATTCTCACCGCGGTATGGGGCCAGGAGGCCGAGGATCCGGACCTGGTTGAGGCTCACCTGGATGCGTTGCGCGGCAAGCTCGAGGCGCTGGGGCCGCAGATTCTGCACGCCGTGCGGGGCATGGGTTACCGGCTGGAGATTCCCGGCTCATGACCGCCACGCCATCGCTGCGGCACCGGCTGACGGTGATGGTGCTGGTGCTGCTCGCCGCGCTGATGGTGGCTATGGGGCTGGTGATCGACGCCACGTTGACGGCGTCGAACAACCGCAGCCTCAACGAGCGGTTGGCGTCGGCGCTGACTCGCGCCGATTCTCTGGTGGCAATGGGGATTTCGGCGGAGAAGCTGGCGGAGCAGCTCAATGGGGGTGTCGTGGCGGCGCTGGTGGTGACCGCGGCGGGCCCTGCTTACGGCAACCCGGCGATCGATCCCGGGTTGACCGCGGGAGCATTGCGCTTTCACCCCCCGTTGGAACCCGACGATTCTGCTGCCGTGCGGGTGCATTCCCTGGCCAACGGCGATCGGGTGATTCTGGTCGCCGACACCACCGAGGCCGACGAGACGTTACAGCGGTTGCGCCGCTTGATGATCGAAGCCGGCCTGGCCACGCTGGTGCTCGCAGCGGTGTTGCTGGCGGGGCTGAGCAGGGTGCTGCTGGCACCGCTGGACCGGCTCACCGATCTGGCGCGCGATATCACCACCGGCGACCGGGGCAGACGCCTGCGTCCGGACCGTCCGAAGACCGAACTCGGGAGGGCAGCAGAGGCTTTCGACGACATGCTCGACGAGCTGGAAGCCTCCGAGACGCGAGCGCAGCTCGCGGCCGAAGGTGCCCGGCGTGCGGAGGCCGCGGTTCGCCGATTCCTGGCCGATGCCGCTCACGAGCTTCGTACCCCGATCGCGGGCATGCAGGCCGCCGCGGAACAGATCGCCGGCTACGTCAGCCGGCGGTTGTCGCACGACCCACTCGAGTCAGACATCGGACGTGAGCCCGAATTGCTCCGCCAGCATCGGCGGGCCACGCTGCTGTTGACCGAGGCGCGGCGGGCCACCCGGTTGGTCACCGACATGCTCGACCTGAGCTACATCGATGCGGGACTGCCCCTGGAGCTCGTGGAGACCGACTTGGTCGCGATCGTCGAGACGCAGATGGATCGTGCCGCGTTGCTGGCACCGCAGCTGAGTCTGCAACGCAGCGGCCTGGATTCGGCGACTGTTCGCCTCGACCCGATGCGGGCAGCGCAGATCCTGTCCAACCTGCTCGACAACGCACGGCGCTATACGCCGCCCGGTGGTCGGATCGCTGTCGAGGTCGACCGCGCTGACGGAGGGGTCGAGGTGCGGGTCACCGACACCGGTATCGGGGTGAGTGCCGACGACGCCGAGCGGATCTTCGATCGGTTGGTGCGCTTGGACAGCGACCGCGGCCGGGACCACGGTGGGGCCGGTCTGGGGCTGCCGATTGCGCGGGCATTGGCGGTCGCCCACGGCGGGACGCTGACCTGTGTGCCCCACAACGGTGCGGGCGTGACCTTCCTGTGGTTCATCCCGGAGGGCTGAACCGCCCCTATTTCCGGTGAATCTGCGTGAATGCTGCCATGTTACTGGCAATTAGCTGGACGTTTCGATACAAACGATTGCATGGAGAGGCAACCCGAGCCTTCGGCCCACCCGCGGCGGCTGCGCCAAGCCATGACCAGGAGGCTTTACCGGCTGGCGGAGGCTTCCGGAAACATTCGGATCCCGGCTGTTCCCGGCCTGCTCGATGAGTACGTCACGCTGTGCGACACGCTGTTCTCCGGTTTGGGAGCGCCGCTGTGCGACGAGGAACGCGAGCAGCTCAGGGCTGCTCTGCAGACGGAGCTGGCCGCGGCATTTGAGGCTTCGTCGCGGTCGGTCATCATCATCGGCTACGAGGTGCCTGTCGGGAACGTGCTCAATTACATGATCCGCGCCGAGTGGCACTCGATCGAGATCGGGTACGAGAACTGGCTGGCCACCCGCCAACCGCCGCTGTTCGGGATCGAGCCCGACGCGCGGGTCTGGGACCTGGCAGCCGAGTTCGGTGACGCCCGGACATGCCGGGTGCTCGATATCGGGGCCGGCACCGGCCGTAACAGCTTGGCCTTGGCCCGGCGTGGCCACCCGGTGGACGCGGTCGAGATGACCCCGACGTTCGCCGACACCATCCGGGTGGACGCGCACCGTGAAGCGCTCGACGTCACGGTGATCGGCAGGAACGTCTTCGTCGCGACCGCCGACCTGCACGCCGAGTACCAGTTGATCGTGCTCTCCGAGGTCACGATGGACTTCCGCAGCGCCCAACAGCTGCGTGAGGTGTTCGCCCTGGCGGCCCAGCGGCTGGCTCCGGGTGGGTATCTGGTCATGAACGTCTTCGTGACTCGGGACGGGTATGAGCCCGACAGTGCGGCTCGCGAAATGAGCCAGCAGTGTTACAACATGTTCTACACGTGGCAGGAGATCGCTGAAGCGGCCGCGGGATTGAGCCTGCAGCTGGTAGCCGACGACCAAGTGTTTGAGTACGAGAAGGCCAATCTTCCCGACGGCGCCTGGCCCCCCACCGGCTGGTACTCCGAGTGGGCGCGCGGCCTCGACATCTTCGACATCGACCCGGCCGAGTGCCCGATCGACCTGCGCTGGCTGGTCTATCAGTGCCCGGCCGACGTCGGGTAACGGCCGCCGGTGCGCGGCGCCATCCGATCAGCGCCCGCAGCTCAGGGCTGCACGTATCCCGGGGGGTTGACGGCGTCGACCCACAGGTCGACTCCCAGTTCGCTTCCGGGCACGCAGTCATAGACCGAGAGGTCGGTGACGCCGGACTCCACCAGCACGTCCTCGCACAGCAGGGAATGCCCCGTGTAGTCAGCCGGCTTGGTCACGATGGCGTACGCGGCGTCGGCGTAGATCTGCGGGGTACGCGACCGGGCCATCGCCTCGTCACCGCCGAGCAGGTTCTGCACGGCCGCCGTCGCGATCATCGTGCGCGGCCACAGCGTGTTGGATGCGATCCCGTGCCCGCGCAGTTCCTCGGCCATCCCCAGCGCGCACAACGTCATCCCGAACTTGGCCATCATGTATGCGGTGGGCCGCAGCCATTGGGACTCCAGCCGGATCGGCGGGGACAGGGTCAGGATGTGCGGATTCTCGCGGTTGATCATGTGCGGGATGCAGGCCTGCGACACCGCGTAGGTGCCGCGGACTTCGATGCCGTTCATCAGGTCGAAGCGCTTCAGTGGAACCTCGAGGATCGAGCCGAGGTTGATCGCCGAGGCGTTGTTCACGCAGATGTCGATACCGCCGAACCGCTCGACGGTGGTTGCCACCGCGGCTTCCACCGCGTCCCCGTCACGGATGTCACCGACGATCGGCAGCGCCTGCCCGCCCGCCTCTTCGATCTCGGCGGCCGCGGAGTAGATGGTGCCGTCGAGTTTCGGGTGCGGTTGTGCGGTCTTGGCGATCAACGCGATGTTGGCGCCATCGCGCGCGGCTCGTTTGGCGATCGCCAGACCGATGCCACGGCTGGCGCCCGAGATGAACATCGTCTTGCCGGCGAGCGGGCCTGAGGTGGGCATGGCTGTCAGCCTATGTCGTGCGGGCAATGTGGTGAAGCGGGTCTGGCCACGGGGGCCAGGAGACGTAAACTCACCAACGGCAGATGCCGAGGCCCGTAGTCCGCCGCACGGCGGCAGGGATGGCTGACACGCCCGGGAGTTGCTGGTCGGCTGATCTTCGGTTGTCGGTGCAGTGAAATGGGGTGGTCCGCGTGGATGGCGATGACCTGGATTCCCGGCGGGGCCCCGCAGAGTCCGAGTTGCCCGCCGACGCCGGGGATTCCGCCGGTCTTCGGCCCTTGCTGAGCCGCGAGGGCATTTTGGAGATGGCCATCGATTTCATCGATCGGCACGGACTGTCGAACTTGACGATGCGACGCCTGGGGGCGGCCTGCGGGGTCGAGGCGATGGCGCTGTACCGCTATGTGCACGGTCGCGGGGATCTGCTCACCGGTGTGGTCGACCACATCATCGACCGGCTCTACGCCGACCAGCTCGCGGCGCGGCGTCAGGAAGACGGCTGGCAGGACTACCTACTGCGGCTGGCGCACGGCGTCCGCGCGATTGCGCTCGACCACCCGGAGGTCTTTCCCTTGGTCGCCACCCAGGCGCCGGAGGCGCCCTGGGTCCGGCCGCCCCTCCGCAGCCTGCGGTGGATGGAAAGCTTCCTGGACACCCTGATCTCCTACGGATTCGACGACGACGCCGCGGTGTCGGCCTACCGTTCCTACACCACGTTCCTGATCGGTCACCTGCTGCTGGAAGTGTCCGCCCGGGGGGCTCAGCTGCACCCCGACGTGGAGATCCTCGAGGACGGCCCGGCGCCCGGGCGCGACCTGACCGACTATCCGCACCTGCGGCGGCTGCAGCCGAGGCTGTCGCAGGACCGCAGCACCGCCGAGTTCGAAGAGGCGCTGGAAGCCATCCTCGATCGCCTCGAATTGTTGGCTGCCCGAAGCTGATTCGGCAGATCCCACCCAGAAGGTTTACGTCGTAAACATCGTGGGCATGCCTTGTGTTGCACCGTCACGAGGGAGGAGTTTCACGATGGGACTGCAAGACAAGGCGAAAAACGCTGCCCAGGACGTCGCCGGAAAGGCCAAAGAGGCTGCCGGCAAGGTCACCGGCGACGACAAGCTCAGGAACGAGGGCAAGGCCGACCAGGGCAAGTCGAGCCTGAAGAAGGCCGGCGAGAACGTCAAGGACGCCTTCCGGGACTGATAAACGCCGAACCGCCGTCCCGCGCACCTGTGATGGTGCGCGGGACGGTTGCGTTACACGGGTGGGAGCGCTGCCGCGACGCCCCTTCTGAGCAGGGGCCGGGCGTACCGCGTTTACACCGTAAACAAACGGGCGTACCTTCGAGCAAATGCTGTCTGGTTTACGACGTAAACTCTGCCGCTATGCGGCGTGGCGCCCCAGCGAGCGTCGATCGCGACGCGCGCCCGCTCGCCGCGCCGGAACGCGGCCCGGTGGCGCGTCCGTACTGCAGGAGGCGCCGGCCGTACCGGCGGACTGCGCCACCGATGACGGCGACGAAGTCCACGTGCTGGTGGAGCGTCGCGGCTCGGCATTGCTGATCTGCGCCGCGGGCAGCGTCGATGCGTCCAACGTGGCGGTGTGGCGTCGGCTGGTCGGCGAGGCCGCCGGGGCCGCAACTTCGCCCGGGCCACTGATCATCGACACCAGCGGACTCGAGTTCATGGGGGTCTGTGCCTTTGCGGTCCTGGTGGAGGAGTCGGCCAGCTGCCGCCGTCGTGGTATCCGGCTGTGCCTGGTCAGCAGTCAGCACATCGCCTCCCGGGTGGTCGCGGCGGCGGGCCTGAACACCCATTTCTCGTTCGCGGCGACGGTTGAGGATGCTTTCGGCGGCGCCGCCAGCGAGGATCCCGGCCCGGTGCTGGGCGGCTGAGGACGACGCCGGTATTCCGACCCCTAGGGCCCAGCTGCCGCGGGAATGGGCGCCACGGTTCACGGTGTTGAGTTACACAGTTGGTGTGGTCGCCACCCGTGACTGTCGCTCACGGCCCTAGGATCGGAAAGGAGTCGGCGATGTCGACGGCGATTGGCCTGCTGGAACGCGAGGCGCCGGCAGGGCTGATTGTGAGCGTCGCGACGGAAGGGATCTCGGCGATACAGATGGCAGACGGTGAGAGTGCGGTCGGTACCGGAACTGACGCCGCGTCGCAGTCGACGGCGCCGGTGCGTTCCGGGGAGACCGACGAGCAGCTGACCGCCCGGTTCGAACGCGACGCAATCCCGCTACTCGATCAGCTCTACGGCGGTGCGTTGCGGATGACGCGCAACCCTGCCGATGCCGAGGACCTGCTCCAGGAGACCATGGTCAAGGCGTACGCCGGGTTCCGCTCGTTCCGGGAGGGCACCAACCTCAAGGCGTGGCTGTACCGCATCCTGACCAACACCTACATCAACGGCTACCGCAAAAAGCAACGTTCGCCCGCCGAATACCCGACTGACGAAATCACCGACTGGCAGTTGGCGTCCACGGCCGAACACTCCTCCACGGGGCTGCGTTCGGCCGAGGTGGAGGCGCTGGAGTCGCTGCCCGACACCGAGATCAAAGAGGCCCTGCAGCAGCTTCCCGAGGAGTTCCGGATGGCGGTGTATTACGCCGATGTCGAAGGGTTCCCGTACAAGGAGATCGCCGAGATCATGGATACACCGATCGGCACGGTGATGTCGCGGCTGCATCGCGGCCGACGACAACTACGCGGCCTGTTGGCAGACGTCGCCCGTGACCGCGGATTCATCCGCGACGGCCAGGCTCCCGAGGAGGTGTCGTCGTGACCGAGCGCTCGCGGGACTGCGACACGCCGCCGGTTGCCGGCGAATCCGGCACCGACTGTTCGGAAGTGATCGCCGAGGTATGGACCTTGCTGGATGGGGAGTGCACGGCCGAGACCAGGGCCAAACTTCGCCGGCATCTGGAGGAATGCCCGGGTTGTCTGCGGCATTACGGGGTCGAAGAGCGCATCAAGATGCTGATCGCCCGCAAGTGCAGTGGAGACAAGGCGCCGCGTCGGCTCTACGAGCGGGTGCGGCTGGAGATCAGCCGGACCACCATCGTGCACCGGGAGGGCTAGTCGAGGTGCTCAACCGCAGCAAGCCCGGCCGGGGGCCGGGCTTGCGGGCAGCCAGCGGATTAACGCTCTAGATCTAGGCGTTGGGTCGCTTGCCGTGGTTGGCTTTGCTGTGCTTGCGGTCGCGCTTCTTGCGCCCACGCTTTGCCATGATTGACCCTCCTATATTCCGGCTGGACAGTCTCTCATATGGTCCGGCGTGGCGCGGTGGCGACCCCGGGAACCGGGCCGGCCACCGCGCCGTCAGAAATCCGACCGTGATTCGTCAGTGGAAGGTTCGCGCACCGGCCAGGGTCTGCGGCACCAGCGCCGGCGGCGCCGGGGAAGCCGGCGGGGCCTCGAGCGCCGGTGTCACCGACATCGGCGAGCCGGGCGGCGTCAGGGAACTGACATCGGTCGGCACGATCGAGCCCACCCCGGGGATCACGCGGTTGAGCATCCCGTTGAGTACCTGCAGGAACGAGTTGGCGGCGTTCATCCCGGCTGCTGAGCTGCCCGGGGCCGCTGTGCCGGGGAGGCCGCCGGGGAGACCGCCGGGCAGGCCGGCGGACAGGCCCGGCAGGGCGGGGCCGCCGAGCGGCGCAGGCATCGGCATCGGCAGGGGCTCGTCGATGAGTCCCGGGACGGCTTTGGCGGACGCGATCCCAAATCCGAGGGTGGCCAGCGACATCGCGGCGGCGCATACCAAGGTCAGCCGTACCCTCGGCTGTGCTAAACGGTTCACAGACAACGCGTTACTCCTCAAGTTCGGTCTCGACTTGTGCCGCGTCACGGCGATTTCGTCACGCGTTAAAAACACTCGAGTAACGGTGCTATGCAATTGTCACAGGAGAAACACGACACGATCACGGATCGAACTCTCTAAATTCTCTTAATTAACTTGGAGTCTGCTTAGCCGGGCGCGCTGCCCGTCGGTCGGACCGGTTGTGGTTCGATAGGGCCTAGGCTTTTCAGATCGACAACGGTCGACTGGGTGATGAACGAGGTGAAGATGGCCGAGGACGTTCGGGCGGAGATCGTGGCCAGCGTGCTCGAAGTCGTGGTCCACGAGGGCGACCAGATCAGCGAAGGCGACACCGTGGTGCTGCTGGAGTCGATGAAGATGGAGATTCCGGTGCTGGCCGAGAGCGCCGGCACCGTCAGCAAGGTCGCCGTGCAGGTCGGAGACGTGATCCAGGCCGGCGACCTGATCGCCGTGATCAGCTGACCCCAGCGGGCCCGAACGGCGCTACGTAGTCAATGTCCACACTCGGTGACCTGCTCGCCGAACACACCGTCTTGCCCGGCAGTGCGGTGGATCATCTGCACGCCGTCGTCGGGGAGTGGCAACTGTTGGCGGATTTGTCCTTCGCCGACTATCTGATGTGGGTACGCCGTGAGCCGGACCCCGTCGGCGCGCTGGTCTGCGTGGCGCAATGCCGGCCCAACACCGCGCCCACGGTGCTGCTCAGCGACGCGGTCGGCACCGTCGTGCTCCCGGACTGGATGCCACTGGCGGTCGCGGCCTTCGAGTCTGGCGTGATCGGACGGGAAGGCATTGCCGGACAGCCCAATATGGAAGCGGTGCCGGTCCGCCACGGCGACCGGGTGGTGGCGGTGCTGACCCACCAGACGGCGTTGACCGGCGGCCGGGCATCCAGCCGGCTCGAAGCCGCCTACCTCGACTGCGCCGCAGATCTGGTGCACATGCTCTCCGAGGGCACCTTTCCCGACGTCGGCGACATCGCGGTGTCGCGTTCGAGCCCGCGGGTCGGCGACGGTTTCATCCGGCTTGCGGTGGACGGCACAGTCCGCTACGCCAGCCCGAACGCGGTGTCGGCCTATCACCGGATGGGCCTGGCCGCCGAGCTGGCCGGTCATGACTTGGTCGCCGTCACCCGGCCGCTGATCTCCGACCCCTTCGAGGCCCACGAGCTGGCCGAACATGTGCGCGAGTCGCTGTCGGGGGGATCGAGCATGCGGTTCGAGGTCGACGCTGCCGGAGCGGTGGTGCTGCTGCGGACCCTGCCGCTGATTGTGCACGGCCAGCCGGCGGGTGCAGCGGTGCTGGTTCGCGATGTCACCGAGGTGAAGCGCCGCGACCGCGCGCTGCTGTCCAAGGACGCGACCATTCGTGAGATCCACCATCGGGTCAAGAACAACCTGCAGACCGTGGCAGCGCTGCTGCGGTTACAGGCCCGCCGCACCGCCAGCGCCGAAGGGCGCGAGGCGCTGCTGGAGTCGGTTCGGCGGGTGTCGTCGATCGCGGTGGTCCACGAGGCACTGTCGATGTCGGTCGATGAGGTGGTGAACCTCGACAAGGTGATCGACCGCATCCTGCCGATGATGAACGACGTTGCCAGCGTGGATCTCCCGATTCACATCGCTCGGGTCGGGTCGGTCGGCTCGCTGGACGCCGACCGCGCCACAGCGTTGATCATGGTGATCACCGAACTGGTCCAGAACGCCATCGAGCATGCCTTCGAAGCCGATGCGGACCGGCGCACCGTGACCATCTGGGCCGAGCGTTCGGCGCGCTGGCTCGACGTGGTGGTTCACGACGACGGCCAAGGACTGCCCGAGGGGTTCCGGCTGGAGACCTCCGACCGGCTCGGACTGCAGATCGTCAACACGCTGGTGTCGGCGGAACTCAACGGCAAACTGACCGCTCAGGACGCGCCGGGCGGCGGTACCGAGATGGTGCTGCGCATCCCGGTCGGCGGTCGCCGGCTCCGCCAGGCGTTGTGAGGGCCTGGCCCCAGGCACAAAAACGCGGCCCCGACCAGGTCGGGGCCGCGTCGTCGTCGGCAGGGGTCAGACCCCGCTGCGGGCCCGGGTCCGGGCGTTGCGGCGCTTGAGCGCACGCCGCTCGTCCTCGCTCATGCCGCCCCACACGCCGGCGTCCTGGCCGGTCTCCAGCGCCCAGGTCAGGCACTCGGTGACAACCGAGCAACGGGTGCAGACCTGCTTAGCGGTAGCAATCTGAGCGAGAGCCGGCCCGCTGTTTCCCACCGGGAAGAACAGCTCCGGGTCCTCGTCGCGACAGACCGCCTTGTGGCGCCAATCCATAGGTCTCCAACTCCTTACCTTGGGCGCAGCAGGGTGCGCCATGCTTTTCGACTGTTATAAGCGGCGCAAGAAATGATTACGGCTTGCATCCGATCGCTCGATCGTTTCACAGCCTGGACAGATGTCAAGGGTGCTCTTTATCACGTGGCCCAGGTCACGTTTGCGCGGGGCTGCTGCCAGCCCCGTGGGGCGCATGTATTACAGTGGACACACCTGTGCGCTGATCGACCGTGACGAGGGTTATCTTCGCAGGTCAGCAGGATTTTTCTGCCGGGGGAGCGACGACGTCCAACGCGTCGGGAACCGCCCGGAACGTCATTGAGGATCGCAATCCGAGGTATTCGCCATCGATCTGCGTCGCGATCGGCGTGTCGCCCGCATCCACCCGAAGCGCGGCCACGTCGTCGTCACGGATGAGGTGTTTGGCGCGCAGCTTCGGCCGTTTCGACACCATCTGCCGCACCAGCCTCAGCGTGGGGAGAACCTTCATGCTGGTGGTCGCGAACACCCCCATCCCGGCTTCGAAGGTGGTGTCGGGATTGGTCCACACGCTGCGCGCGTCGGCGTAGGTCCAGGGCGCGCAGTTCGAGACGAAGACGAAATGCACGCCTTCGACCGGTGGCTCGTCGCCCAGCTGCAGCGTCAACGTCGGCGCCCGGCGGGTGCTGGCCAGGACCGCGGGAACCGCCGCGCGGATATAACGCAACGGCGTGACGGCGTGGCCCTTCTCGCGTTCGGCTTCGACCGCGGCCACCACCTCGCCGTCGAGACCCATCCCGGCGTTGAGCACCGACCACCGCTCGCCGCAGTCGATCAGCCCGATACGGCGCCACCTGGGCTTGCCGTCCGGGAAATTGATCAGGTCGATGAGTTGGTTGGTGGCGGCGATGGGGTCGGCCGCGATGCCCAGCGATCGGGCGAACACGTTGGCCGACCCGCCGGGTACCACCGCCACCGCCGGCAGGTGCGCGGGCGCCGGGGATCCGGGCAACCCAAGCAGGCCGTTGACCACGTCATGCACCGTCCCGTCGCCGCCATGAGCGATGACCAGGTCGATGCCGTCCCGGCAGGCGGCCTGACCGATCTCGACGGCATGACCGCGGTAGTCGGTGTGCACCACCGTCAGGTCGAGTCGGCTCTTGAGCGCGTGGGCCAGCAGATCCCTGCCCGCAGCCGTGGTGGACGTGGCATTCGGGTTGACGATCAGCACGGCACGCACGGGGTATCAGTGTATGGGCATCGGCACCAGGGGCCGGGGTGGTTACGCTGGCGGCGTGAAATCCGCCGTTGACTCACCGCGCGCCGTGTTCGCAGCGGGCCTGATCGTTGCGGCACAGGGCGCGGCCGCCTGGATCGTCGCGGCGACGCTGGTGCTGCGGGCGCTGGCCGGAGCGGATCAGCACGCGGCCAACGGTTATGGCACGGCGGCGTGGTTCGCTCTGATCGGTGCCGCGGTGTCGGCGGCCGGCTGGGCGCTGTTGCGGGGCCGCCGGGCCGGGCGCGGCGTCGCGGTCTTCGCCAACCTGCTGCTGCTGCCGGTCGCCTGGTACCTCGGGGTCGGCTCGCACCGCTGGGGCTACGGCGTGGCGGTGGCGGTGGCGGCGCTGGCGGTGCTGGCGGCGCTGTTCAGTCCCGCGGCGCTGCGCTGGGCAGAACGACACCCATAGCCGACAGGATCGTGCCGAACTTCGTCGCGGTTTCGGCCAGTTCCTCATCCGGGTCCGATTCGGCGACGATCCCGCCGCCGGCATGGGCCAGCGCGAATCGCCGGTCGGCGGAGAGCTGCGCGCAGCGGATCGACACCACCCACCGGCCGTCGCCCGCGGCGTTGCACCAGCCGACGGCGCCGGCATAAAAGCCCCGGTCGCCCTCCACCTCGGTGATCAGCTCGACCGCCGCGGCGGTCGGCACCCCGCCGACCGCCGCCGTCGGATGCAGGGCCAGCGCCAGGTCCAGCGCGGTGGTGCCCGGGTCGCGCAGCCGGCCGGTGATCGGGGTGTTGAGGTGCCACACCGCGGCAGTACTGCTCAGCTGCGGCACCGGTGCCACCTCGAGGTCGGTGCACAGTAGCCCGAGGGCGGCGCGCAGCTGGTCGACCACCAACTGATGCTCATGGCGGTTCTTGCCGGAATCGGCCAGCGCAGCCGCGTTCGCGGCGTCCACGGCGGGATCGGGGGAGCGTGGTGCCGAACCCGCGAAAGGCCGGCAGGTGATCCGGTCGCCCTCGCGGGCCACCAACAACTCGGGACTAGCGCCCACCAGGACGGTGCCGGCGTAGTCGCCGCCGGCCGCGCTCAGGTCCACCAGGTAGCCATAGCCGCTGGGGTCGGCGGCCATCAGCCGCCGCAGGACGGTGCCGGCATCCACCGGGGCGCCGGCGGCCAGACGCAGACCGCGGGCCAGCACCACCTTGTGCAGCGGATTGCCCGGTGCTCTCAGTTCATCCAGGGCCCGGCGAATGCGGTCGCGGTGCACCTCGGGTTGCGGAAGCTGCCCCGCGATGCGGATCGCCGGCAGCGCGGCGCCGGGCCCCGGCGCCGGCGCATCGGCGCATCGCAGTCCATCCGGGACGAACAACGCCGCGGCAGCATCCGAGCGGAAAGGCAAGGCGCCCATCACTATCGGTGCCACGCCCGACCGCAACGCCACCTGGGCCGCGGCGACGTCTGCGAATCCGGTTGCCACCGCGTCAGCCGACACGGTCCCCGACGGTCCGGACAGCACGAACGCCGGGGTGCTCACGCGCGCGCTTCCGGCGCGCTCAGCCCCAAGGCCACCAGTTGGCGCACGCCGTGCTCGAACCCACAGACGGCCAGTGACGCCGCGCTCATCGAAAACCTCGCGCCGTCGGCCAACGGCAGCTCGAGCCAACGGGTGATCACCGCCCGGGAGAAATGTCCGTGCCCCACGAACACCACGTCGCGCGTGGCCAGCTCCCGCAGCGCCACCGCGACCATTCGGTCGGCACGGTCGCTGACCTGCGCCACCGTCTCGCCGCCGGCACTGCCGTGCGTCCAGATCAGCCAGTCGGACTCGGTCTGGCGGATCTGCGCGGTGGTCAGCCCTTCGTAGCGGCCGTAGTCCCACTCGGCGAGGTCGTCGGAGATCTCGTCGACGTGCAGTCCTGCCAGCTCGGCGGTCACCTGGCTACGCCGGCGGGGGCTGCAGACCACCAGGGGGTTGGCCAGGGCGAGCTCCACCAGGAGCGCACCGATGGCCACGGCTTGGCGCCGGCCCACCTCGGTCAACTCGAGATCGGTACGCCCGGTGTGCCGACCGCTTCGGGACCACTCGGTTTCACCGTGGCGCAGTAGCAGAAGTCGGTGCTGCTCGATCCCCACGCCCGTCGATTCTGCCCCACGAAGGACATCGGCACCCGTTTGGTGCTCTGCGGCGCCGCTCCGTGCCACTATGTCGGTGTGACGGGGATGCGGATCTTGGCGGTGGCCAATCAGAAAGGCGGCGTGGCCAAGACCACGACGGTGGCCTCGATCGGTGCGGCGATGGCCGAACTGGGTAAGCGGGTGCTGCTGGTCGACCTCGATCCACAGGGCTGTCTGACCTTCTCGCTGGGGCACGACCCCGACAAACTGCCGGTGTCGGTGCACGAGGTGCTGCTCGGTGAGGTGGAGCCCAGCACGGCGCTGGTGCCGACCGAGGAAGGTATGACCCTGTTGCCGGCCAACATCGACCTGGCCGGCGCCGAGGCGATGCTGTTGATGCGGGCCGGCCGGGAGTACGCCCTGCAACGGGCGCTGGCCAAGCTGGAAGACGAGTTCGACGTGGTCGTCATCGACTGCCCGCCCTCGCTGGGGGTGCTGACGCTCAACGGGCTGACCGCGGCCGGCGAGGTGATCGTGCCGCTGCAATGCGAGACCCTGGCGCATCGAGGTGTCGGCCAATTCCTGCGTACGGTTGCCGACGTCCAGCAGATCACCAACCCTAAGCTGCAGCTGCTCGGGGCGTTGCCGACGCTGTACGACTCGCGTACCACCCACAGTCGCGACGTGTTGCTCGACATCGCCGACCGGTACGGCTTGCCGGTGCTGGCGCCGCCGATCCCGCGTACGGTGCGCTTCGCCGAGGCCAGCGCGTCGGGTGCGTCGGTGATCGCCGGGCGCAAGAACAAGGGCGCGGTTGCCTATCGGCAGCTGGCGGAGGCGTTGCTCAAGCATTGGAAGAACGGCAAATCGCTGCCGACGTTCACTCCCGAGGTCTGATCACCCCAGCGCGGCCACCGTGTCGCCGCGCTGCTCCAGTACCGTCGGGCCCGATACCGCCGGGAACACCGACGTCACCTCGGGCGGGCGGCTGACCGGGATGATCCGGTCGACGGCGCCGGTGCGCTGGTCGACCACGCCGACTCCGCCGGTCACCGGGATGAGCAGGCGCTCGCCCATCATGGCCGCCGGCCCCAGCGGGACCGCGGCACCCGAGGCCGGGACGGTGTAGCGGTAGGTCAGGGTTCCGGAGTCGAACACCATCACCGACTCGCCGGTCCACCAGCAGATCAACCCGGTGGGCCGAGACACCGGCAGCGCCGCGCTGGCGGCGGTTGGCTTGGCCGGGAGCAGGGTTTTGGCGATCGTGCTGCCGGTCTGGTCCACCACCACGACCCGGGGGGAGGGGGTGGGCAGATAGACGGCGGTGTTGGTCCCGGCGTCCGAGTCGGTCACCGCGAGCACCCGCGCCCCGGAGTCGGCTGCCACGCCGGGCTGGGGGATGTGTTGGGTCTCGGGCTCGTCTTCGTCCTTCCCCGCACGCAGCAGGGTCAGCTGCAGGTCCTCGCTGCCCGCGCAGGACTCCAGCACCGAGACCGTCGATGACGCCGCTGCCGCCGAGATCAGGGTGCAGCCCTGCCCGAGGCCGCGCGCCGAAGGTTTCACCCGTGCGTCGATCTCGCCGTAGGACAACACCCGCACCAGGTCCGATCGCCACAGTTCCAGGCGGGTGGAGCCGGCCGCGAGCACCGCGCTGCCCTCGGAGGTGACCCGCACGCTGCGGTCGGCGTAACTGGTCCGCGCCGGTCCGCGCAGTCCCGTGGCCGCGACCACCGCGCTGACTTGGCCGCAGCCGCGGGAGTCCGGGTACACCGCGACGGCGTAGCGGTAGATCCAGGACACCGCACATAAATCGACGTCGCGGGCAAAGCTCCAGCGTTCCTCCCCGGTCGCGGGATCCCGCCCGCTCATCCGGGGACCGTCGCCGGTGATGACGGTGCCCGAGACCAGCACCGGTGCCCAGGTTGCCGGGCTGGGCGCCGTCCACAGCTGCGACAACGCCGCTGGCGCCATCGCCGCCGACGGGGGAATGGTTGCGGTGTCGGGAGCAGGTCGGCTGACGGTGGCGCGGGCGTCGCTGTTCCACCAGACGGCAACCCCGACAGCGGCGACCACGACCACGATCAGCGCCGCCGCGACCAGATCACCGGCGGTGCGGCGCTCGGGTCGAACCATGTGCGCCGCCCGACTCAGCTGCCGTTCGCGGCAGCGGCAGTCTTGTTCGGGCGACGGCGCCGGCGACGGCGCGGCGCACCGGGGCCGGTGGTGGCGTCGGTGCCGGCGCCGGTGTCACCGGATTCAGCGGCCTTGGGGGAGCCGTCGGCAGCGGCCTGACCGCCCCTGGTGCGCCGCCGAGACCGGTTGGGGTTGCGCGGCGCACGCTGGCGCTCGGCCGACGATTCGCGGGTTTCGTCCGCGTCCCGCTTGGCCGGTGAACGGCGGGTCTTGCCGACGGAACCGCCGGCTTCGGCCGGAATGTTCAGCTCGGTGTAGAGGTGCGGGGAGCTGGAGTAGGTCTCGGCGGGATCCGGGCAACTCAGGTCGAGCGCCTTGTCGATCATCGTCCACCGGGCCAGCTCGTCCCAGTCCACCAGCGTGACGGCGACGCCGGTACGCCCGGCCCGCCCGGTGCGGCCGATGCGGTGCACGTAGGTCTTCTCGTCGTCGGGGCACTGGTAGTTGATCACGTGCGTGACGTCGTCGATGTCGATGCCACGAGCTGCGACATCGGTGGCCACCAGGACGTCGATGTCGCCGGATCGGAACGCTGCCAGCGACTTCTCCCGGGCCACCTGGCCCAGGTCGCCGTGCACCGCGCCCACCTTGAAACCGCGCTCGCCCAGGTCGTCGGCGACCTTCTGGGCGGTGCGCTTGGTCCGGGTGAAGATCATCGTGGCGCCGCGGCCCCGAGCCTGCAGAATCCGAGCGACCAGCTCCGCCTTGTCCAGCGCATGCGCCCGGTAGACGAACTGTTCGGTGGCGTCGTGCACGGCCGAGGAGTGCGGCGCCTCGGCGCGGATGTGGGTGGGCTGGTTCATGAAGCTGCGAGCCAGCGTGATGATCGGTCCGGGCATGGTCGCCGAGAACAGCATCGACTGCCGATCGTCGGGGATGCGGGACAGGATGCGCTCGATGTCGGGCAAAAAGCCCAGGTCCAGCATCTCGTCGGCCTCATCGAGCACCAGGACGGACAACCCGCCCAGCTGCAGGTGTCCCTGCTGCGCCAGGTCGAGCAGCCGGCCCGGCGTGCCCACGACCACGTCGGCGCCGGCCTGCAGCGCCTCGATCTGCGGCTCGTAGGGCCGGCCGCCGTAGATGGCCTGCACCGACAGCGGACGGTCGCCGGCAGTCAGGTACTTGGCCGCGTCGGCGAGGTCGCCGGAGACCTGGATGCACAGCTCACGGGTCGGCACCACGACCAGGGCGCGGGGCGCCCCCGTCAGCGGCCGATCCGGACTGGTGGAGACCCGCTGCAGCAGCGGGATGCCGAAGCCGTAGGTCTTGCCCATGCCGGTACGGGCCTGGCCGATCAGGTCGTCGCCGGCCAAGGCCAGCGGCAGCGTCAGCTCCTGGATCGCGAAGGCGTGCTCGATACCTTGTTCGGCCAGTGCGCGAACGATCTCTTCGCGAACGCCCAGTTCGGCGAAGCTCGGAGGGGTGGTGGGAACGGTGGTGGAAATCAGTGGGGTCATGCGCGGGCAGGTGCCTTTCGAAGTCGGCGCGGTATGTCAGTCGATCGCGGTGCGGGTCGGGGCGCACACACTGCGACGGTCGATACTTTGCCCATTTTCGGAGGCACCGCCGGGGGCCCTGCACTCGCCGAGTAGGCGGGCCAACCGCATGTACGCACATTGCGCGGCAGTGCCGAATAAGCACTGTCCAACGGTCATACTACCTGGTCGGGCCGGGCATCGGTCCACCGCCGCGGAACGCCTACAGTGAGGTGATGAATTCGGTTCCCTCCTGTCTCTTATACACATC
>NZ_JRMK01000072.1:0-22315 GCF_000972925.1 Mycobacterium sp. UM_Kg1
GCGCCTGGACACCGACTGGTTCGACGTACGCGACGAGCTGCGCAAGGCGAACCCGTCGGCTCCCGTCGTCTACACCGGACCGCTGGACCGCTACTTCGGCTACGCCGAAGGCAAACTGGGCTGGCGCACACTGGATTTCGAGCTCGAAGTTCTCGACACCGGAGATTTCCAGGGCACCCCGGTGATGAACTACAACGACGGCGATGTGCCGTTCACCCGCATCCACGAGTTCCGGCACTTCCACCCGGAGCGCGACTACTACCCCGCGGACAAGACGGTGATCATGCGGGAGTACTCGCGGTTCGCCGACGACGCCGACGAGCCCTATTACCCGATCAACACCGAGGCGGACCGGGCGGTGCTGACGGCTTACCGGGCGCGCGCCAAGGCGGAGACGGACTCGGCGAAGGTGCTCTTCGGCGGGCGGCTGGGCACCTACCAATATCTGGACATGCATATGGCCATCGCCAGTGCGCTGAACATGTACGACAACGTCCTGGCGCCGCACCTGCTCGACGGGGTGCCGCTGGGGGAGGGCAGTAAGGCATGACCGACAGTTCGCGCGCGGTGAGCCGGCTTTCGCGGATCATCCTGCCGCGCCAGGGTGAGCCGCTGGATGTGCGCAAGCTCTACATCGAGGAATCCGAGACCAACAGCCGGCGGGCGCACCCGCTGACCCGCACCAGCCTGGAGATCGGCGAGGAGTCGGAAGTCTCGTTCGCCACCTACTTCAACGCCTTCCCGGCTTCCTACTGGCGTCGCTGGTCGATCCTCGGCTCGGTGGTGCTGCGCCTGGAGCTGACCGGATCGGGACGGGTCGACGTCTACCGCTCCAAGGCGACCGGTGCGCGTATCGCGGTGGAAGGCAAGCCCTTCGGATCTGCCGAGAACCATGACGCCCCGTCGGTCGTGGAGTTCGAGGTAGGTCTGCAGCCGTTCGAAGACGGTGGCTGGATCTGGTTCGACATCACCACCGACACCCCGGTGACGCTGGACCGCGGCGGCTGGTACGCCCCGATCGAGGCTCCCGGCCGGGCGGACATCGCCATCGGCATCCCCACCTTCAATCGGCCCGACGACTGCGTCAACGCGCTGTTGGCGCTGACCTCCGACGCCGAGGTCGACGAGGTCATCAGTGCGGTCATCGTTCCCGACCAGGGCACGGCCAAGGTGCGCGACCATCCCGGCTTCCCGGAAGCCGCCGCCGCGCTGGGCGACCGGCTGTCGATGCACGACCAGCCCAACCTCGGCGGGTCCGGCGGCTACAGCCGGGTCATGTACGAGGCGCTGAAGAACACCGGCTGCGAACAGATCCTGTTCATGGACGACGACATCCGCATCGAGCCGGACTCGATCCTGCGCGCTCTGGCACTGAACCGATTCGCCAAGACGCCCACCCTCATCGGCGGGCACATGCTCAACCTGCAGGAACCCTCGCACCTGCACATCATGGGCGAGGTCGTCGATGCGGGCGTGTTCATGTGGACCAACGCCCCGCACACCGAGTACGACCACAACTTCGCCACCGACCCGCTGGCCGACTCGCCGGACCTGCATCGGCGCATCGACGTCGACTTCAACGGCTGGTGGATGTGCATGATCCCGCGCGCCGTCGCCGAGGAGATCGGCCAGCCGATCCCGTCGTTCATCAAGTGGGACGACGCCGAATACGGGCTGCGCGCCGGTAAGCACGGCTACCCGACCGTCACGCTGCCCGGCGCGGCGATCTGGCACATGGCCTGGAGCGACAAGGACGACGCGATCGACTGGCAGGCCTACTTCCACCTGCGCAACCGGCTGATGGTCGCGGCCCTGCACTGGGACGGCAACATCTCCGGGCTGATTCGCAGCCACCTCAAGGCGACCCTGAAACACCTTGCCTGCCTTGAATACTCGACGGTAGCCGTGCAGAACAAGGCGCTGGACGACTTCATGGCCGGACCCGAGCACATCTTCTCGATCCTGGAGTCGGCGCTGCCGGAGATCCACGCCCTGCGCAAGACCTCCCCCGACGCGGTGGTGCTGCCGGCCGCCAGCGAGCTGCCCGCCCCGTCGCAGCGGCGCAGCCCGATGCGTCCGCCGGTGCAGCCGCTGACCATCGGCTATCGGCTCGCGCGCGGCATCCTGCACAACCTCAAGGCGACCGAACCGGAGCATCACCGGCGCCCGCAGCTCAACGTGCCCACCCAGGACGCCCGCTGGTTCCTGTTGTGCACCCAGGACGGTGTCACCGTCACCACCGCCGACGGGCGCGGAGTGGTCTACCGCCAGCGTGATCGG
Organism: Mycobacterium sp. UM_Kg1; assembly: GCF_000972925.1. Lineage (NCBI taxonomy): Bacteria > Bacillati > Actinomycetota > Actinomycetes > Mycobacteriales > Mycobacteriaceae > Mycobacterium > Mycobacterium sp. UM_Kg1. The sequence goes on from NZ_JRMK01000072.1 coordinate 2,281, forward strand.
GAGAAGATGTTGTCGCTGCTGCGCGAGTCGCTGCGGCGCCAGTACCAGCTGGCCCGCCGGTTCGACGCTTTGCGCCAGACCTATCGCCGGGCGCTGCCCACGCTGGCCAGCAAGCAGCAGTGGGAGACGGTGCTGCTTCCCAACGGTGTCACGTCGGCATGACCGAACACGCCCTGGACCCGGATGCGGTTCCCCCGCACGGCGAGGACGCCGTGCTGGTCGCGGTGCAGTCGGCGCTGGCGGGGCGGCCCGGCGTGCTGCCGGCGGCGCGGGCGTTGTCGCACTTCGGCGAACACAGTCTGGGCTGGCTGGCGGTGGCGGCGCTCGGCGCGCTGGCCCAGCCGCAGCGGCGTAGGTCGTGGCTGCTGGCCGGCGCCGGCACCCTGGCCGCGCACGCTGCCGCGGTGATCATCAAGCGCATCGTGCGCCGCAAGCGCCCGAACCATCCGGCGATCGCCATCAACGTCGGTACCCCCAGTGCGTTGAGCTTCCCCTCGGCGCATGCCACCTCCACCGCGGCGGCGGCCATCCTGCTGGGCCGGGCGGCCGGGCTCCCGGCGCGGGCCCTTCCGGCCCTGGTGGTGCCGCCGATGGCGCTGTCCCGCATGGTGCTCGGCGTGCATTACCCCAGTGACGTCGCCACCGGCGCGCTGGTGGGCGCCGCGGTTGCCGCGGCCGCAATCCGCCTGGACGACTCTGGAGACTCGCGATGAGCGCAGACACGCAAGACCGAACCTCGGAGCTCGGCCCGCCGGCCAACCTGCTGTCCGGCATCATCAAGGCGATCCGGCCCCGCCAGTGGGTCAAGAACGTGTTGGTGGTCGCGGCCCCGCTGGCCGCACTCGGGGGCGGCATCCACTACGACTACGCCGACCTGGCGCGCAAGTCGCTGATCGCCTTCGTGGTGTTCTCCCTGGCCGCCTCCGCGGTGTATCTGGTCAACGACGCCCAGGACGTCGAGGCCGATCGGGCGCATCCCACCAAGCGGTTCCGGCCGATCGCCGCCGGAGTGGTTCCAGTGGGGCTGGCCTACGTCCTGGCGGTGGCCCTGGGCGCGGTCTCGCTGGGCATCTCCTGGTGGCTGACCCCGAACCTGGCGCTGGTGATGGCGATCTACCTGGCCATCCAGCTGGCCTACTGCTTCGGTCTCAAACACCAAGCGGTGCTGGATATCTGCATCGTCTCCTCGGGATTCCTGATTCGGGCCATCGCCGGTGGCGTGGCCGCCAGCATCCCGTTGTCCCAATGGTTCCTGCTGGTAATGGCATTCGGGTCGCTGTTCATGGCGGCCGGTAAGCGCTACGCCGAACTGCAGATCGCCGAGCAGACCGGCGCCAAGATCCGCAAATCGCTGGAGAGCTACACCGGCACCTACCTGCGCTTCGTGTGGACGGCGTCGGCCACCGCCATGTTGGTCTGTTACAGCCTTTTCGCCTTCGAACGCGACAGCGGTTCGGGCTCCTGGTACGCGGTGTCGATCATTCCGATCACCATCGGCATCCTGCGCTACGCCGTCGACGTCGACGGCGGTATGGCCGGCGAGCCCGAAGACATCCTGCGTCGTGACCGGGTGATGCAGTTGATGGCGCTGGCCTGGATCGGAACCATCGGTGTTGCCGTCGCCTTCGGCTAGCCGACTCCCACCAGGAGCGACACCGGACCGCAGGGTCCGGCCGCTGGGCTGGCCGGCGGTCGCCTACAGCCCGTCGGTGCGGCTGAGCTCCTTGGCTGGACTGGCGGTGGTGCTGGCGATGTTCGCCATCGGAGCCTGGCGGCGACGCTGGATCTCCGACGACGGGCTGATCGTGCTGCGCACCGTGCGCAACCTGCTGGCCGGCAACGGGCCGGTGTTCAACGCCGGAGAGCGGGTGGAGGCCAACACCTCCACGGCCTGGACGTACCTGATGTATCTGGGCAGTTGGCTCGGCGGGCCGTTGCGGATGGAATACGTGGCACTGGCCTTCGCGCTGGCACTGAGTCTGGCCGGGGTGGCCATGCTGATGCTGGGCGCCGGCCGGTTGTACGCGCCCGGCCTGCAGGGCCGCCGCGCCTTGCTGTTGCCGGCCGGGGCGCTGGTCTACATCGCCCTGCCTCCGGCGCGGGACTTCGCCACCTCCGGTCTGGAGACCGGTCTGGTGCTCGCCTACCTGGGCTTGCTGTGGTGGATGTTGGTCTGCTGGGCGCAGGCGCTGCGCATGCCGCGCTCGCGGGCACGGGGCGCGTGGTTCACCGCCTGCCTGGCGTTCGTGGCCGGCTTCAGCGTGCTGGTGCGTCCCGAGTTGGCGCTGATCGGCGGCGGTGCCCTGGTCATGCTGCTGGTGGCCGCGCCCGACTGGCGCCGCCGGCTGCAGATCCTGCTGGCCGGCGGGGCGCTGCCGGTGGCGTATCAGATCTTCCGGATGGGCTACTACGGCCTCCTGGTGCCGGGAACGGCACTGGCCAAGGATGCCGCCGGGGACAAGTGGTCGCAGGGCATGATCTACCTGGCGAACTTCAACGCTCCCTACGCGTTGTGGGTGCCCACCGTGCTGCTCGCCGCGCTGGGTGCGGCGCTGTGGGTCGGTTCCGCGGTCCGTCATCGGCCCCGGCGTCCGGTTCCCCCCGGTGTCGGCCCCTGGGCCCGGCTGGTGCAGAGTCCCGGGGCGGTGGTCTGTTTCTTCGTGGCCAGCGGACTGCTCCAGGCCCTCTACTGGGTGCGCCAGGGCGGGGACTTCATGCACGGCCGGGTGCTGCTGGCGCCGCTGTTCTGCATGCTGGCTCCGGTGGCGGTCATTCCGGTGCTGCTGCCCGACGGCGCCCGCTACCACCGGGAGGCCGGTTACCCGCTCAGCGGCGCCGTCGGCCTGCTGTGGCTGGCGGTGGCCGGCTGGGCGCTGTGGGCGGCCAATTCGCCGGGCATGGGTTATGACGCCACCCGTGTCACCTACTCCGGAATCGTCGACGAGCGCCGGTTCTACTCCCAGGCGACCGGCAACCCTCATCCGTTGACCGGCGCGGACTACCTCGGCTATCCGCGCATGCGCGCCGTGCTGACCACGATCGCCGCCACCCCCGACGGCGCCCTGTTGCTGCCGTCGGGCAATTACGACCAATGGGACGTGGTGCCCGTGATCGTGCCGGTGCCCCCCGGGATCGGCGTTGGGACCGATCCGGGTCCGGGCGCAACCGGACCCCACACCGTCTTCTTCACCAACTTGGGCATGCTGGGCATGAACACCGGCCTCGACGTGCGGCTGCTGGACCAGATCGGGTTGGCCAACCCGATCGCGGCGCACACCGGGCGCCTGGAGCACGGCCGGATCGGCCATGACAAGGACCTGTTCCGGGACTGGGTGGTGGCCGACGGGCCGTGGGTCAAGTGGTATCCGCTCATCCCGGGCTACTTGGACCAGGACTGGATCGCCCAGGCGGAGGCCGCCCTGCGCTGCCCGGACACCGCGGCGGTGCTGGGCTCGGTGCGCGCGCCGATGGGGCCGCGCCGGTTCCTGTCCAATCTGTTGCACTCGCCGAGCTACACCCGATACCGGATTGAGCGAGTCCCGCGCGACGAACTGATCCGCTGCGGGCTCGCCGTGCCGGAACCGACGCGTCCGCAATACACCGGGATGCCGCCGGAGGTGCCCTGAGGCGTGCTGGCCTCCGCCTGCGCGAAATTGTGACGGACGTCATTATGCGGACCGGTCAGCCACCCCCTTTTGGCCGGTCTCACCGGCTGGAATGCCGGGGTGGAGCACCAGCGCCGGTTGTCACAAAAGCTGTTCCGGGCCCCGGTAGCCGGCCCGCTGACGCCACCCAGAGCCTTCGATGTCGCCCGTTTTGTGGTTGACTACATCGGCACTGTTGCGTTATCACGCACAGATCGGGTCCGAGTCGGGCCACGTTAGAGGCAAATACGGCAATGAACGAATGAGGATGCCAAGGATGAAGCTGCTTGACAGGTTGATGGTCGTAGCCGGTGGCGCGGCCCTGCTGGCGGGACTGGTGGGTGTCGTCGGCGGTACCCCCGAGGCGAACGCGTTTTCTCGGCCGGGTCTGCCGGTGGAGTACCTGCAGGTGCCTTCGGCGGGAATGGGCCGTGACATCAAGGTCCAGTTCCAGTCCGGCGGTTCGGACTCCCCGGGCCTGTACCTGCTCGACGGCATGCGGGCACAGGACGACTTCAACGGCTGGGACATCAACACCCCGGCGTTCGAGTGGTACCTGAACTCCGGCATTTCGGTGATCATGCCCGTCGGCGGCCAGTCCAGCTTCTACAGCGACTGGTACAAGCCGGCGTGCGGCAAGGCGGGCTGCTCCACCTACAAGTGGGAGACCTTCCTCACCCGCGAGCTGCCGGCCTACCTGGCCTCGGAGTACGGCGTGAGCCAGAGCCGCAACGCCGCGGTCGGCCTGTCGATGGCCGGTTCGTCGGCGCTGACGCTGGCGATCTACCACCCCAACCAGTTCACCTACGCGGGCTCGCTGTCGGGTTACCTCAACCCGTCCACCGGTAAGGGCTGGATCGGCCTGTCGATGGGCGACGCGGGCGGCTACAAGAAGAACGACATGTGGGGCGACGACAACGACCCGGCCTGGTTGCGCAACGACCCGACCGTCAACGTCGAGAAGCTGGTGGCCAACAACACCCGCCTGTGGGTGTTCTGCGGTAACGGCAAGGCCAACGAGCTGGGCGGCGACAACATTCCCGCCGTGTTCCTCGAGCAGAACTTCATGATCGGTGCGAACAAGAAGTTCCAGGAGCTCTACACCGCGGCCGGCGGCCACAACGCCATCTTCAACTTCCCGGAGTACGGCACGCACAGCTGGGAGTACTGGGGCCAGCAGCTGCAGGCCATGAAGCCCGACCTGCAGGCGCACTTGGGCGCCACGCCCGGTGGTGGCGACAGCGGCGAGTAGTCCCGCAGCGCAGATAGAAGTACCGCTGACGGCGGCGACCTCCTGGGTCGCCGCCGTCGGTCGTTTCCCGTCCTGGCAGCAAGCGCCGTGTGGTTGACTACCCCCGGGGTCAGGGCGTGTGCGACCAGTGGGTCGAACCATCACAAAAGCTGTGCCGACGAGCGAGGTGGAGATGAGCGGACTGTCGAAGGTGTTGCGGGCGCTGTGTGTGGCCGTACTGATGCTGGGCCTGTGGGGCGGGGGCACCATCGTCGGCCCGACCGCGCACGCCGCACAGTTCGAGAACCTGATGGTCCCGTCGCCGGCGATGGGCCGCGACATCCCGGTGGCGTTCCTGAACCAGGGGCCGCACGCGGTGTACCTGCTCGACGCGTTCGACGCCCACCCCGACCTGAGCAACTGGGTGACCGCGGGCAACGCGATGAACACACTGGCCGGCAAGGGCGTCTCGGTCGTCGCGCCGGCGGGCGGCGCCTACAGCATGTACACCAACTGGGAGCAGGACGGCAGCAAGCAGTGGGACACGTTCCTGTCCACTGAGCTGCCGGATTGGCTGGCGGCCAACCGCGGCCTGGCGCCGGGCGGCCACGCCGTGGTCGGCGCATCCCAGGGCGGCTACGGGGCCCTGGCGCTGGCCACGTTCCACCCCGACCGGTTCGGGTTCGCCGGTGCGATGTCGGGCTTCCTGGGGCCGGCCAACACCACCGAGAGCGGCGTGATCAGCGCCGGCCTGCAGAACTTCGGCGGGCTGGACCCCAACGGCATGTGGGGAGCGCCCCAGCTGGGCCGCTGGAAGTGGCATGACCCCACCGTGCACGCCACCCTGCTGGCTCAGAACAACACCCGGGTCTGGATCTACAGCCCGCTGGGCGGCGCGTCCAACCCCGCGGCGATGATCGGGGACCCCGCCGAGGCGGCCGGCAGCGGGCGGTATTTCCACATGCAGTACCGCCAGGTCCGCGGCAAGAACGCGCACTTCGACTTCTCGCCCGGGGACAACGGCTGGGGTTCGTGGTCGTCGCAGCTGGGTGCGATGGTCGGTGACATCATCGGCGCTATTCGCTGACTTTCGGCGTTGACTCTGCGCCCACCAGCCACAAGTTCGAGTAGATCGCCTGGTGGGCGCAGAGTCAGTGCCCGCCGTCGCCGATCTGTACCGTGATAGGCGATATGGCCAACAAAGCACGGAAGTCCCCGCGGAAGTCTCCCCGCAAGTCAGCACGCAAGTCACCGGCTAACCGCCGCCGCATCCTTGCCTGGATCGCCGCCGGCGCGATGGCTTTGGTGGTGGCCCTGGTGATCGTGGCTGTGGTGATCTGGATCAGGCGCCCCGCCACCCCGCCGATCGCCGACCAGCCCGGCGCGGCCGTCCCGCCGACCAGCTCGGTGCCGACACGGCCCAAAAAGCCGCGCCCGGCCTTCCAGGACGCCAGCTGCCCCGATGTGCAGCTGGTGGCGGTGCCCGGCACCTGGGAGTCTTCACCGACCGATGACCCGCTGAACCCCACCGAGTTCCCCCGGGCGCTGTTGCTCACCGTCACCCGCCCGTTGGCCGAGCAGTTCGACGGAGGGCGGCTGCAGACCTACACCGTCCCCTACACCGCGCAGTTCCACAATCCGCTGTCGGCCGACAAGCAGATGAGCTACAACGACAGCCGTGCCGAAGGCACGCGCGCCACGGTCAAGGCGCTGACCGAGATGAATGACCGCTGCCCGCTGACCAGCTACGTGCTGATCGGCTTTTCGCAGGGCGCGGTGATCGCCGGCGACGTCGCGAGTGACATCGGCAACGGACGCGGCCCGGTCGACGAGGATCTGGTCCTGGGCGTCACGCTGATCGCCGACGGCCGCCGCCAGGACGGCAGCGCCGGCGGCGTCAATGTGCCGCCGACCCCGCCGGGGCAGGGTGCCGAGGTCACGTTGCACGAGCTGCCGATCCTGTCCGGGATGGGCCTGACCATGACCGGTGCGCGCGACGGCGGGTTCGGTGACCTCGCGAAGCGCACGAACGAGATTTGCGCGCGCGGTGACCTGATCTGCGCCGCGCCCCGCGAGGCGTTCAGCGTAGGCAGGCTGCCGGCCACGCTGGAGACGCTGGCCGGCGGGGCCGGCCAGCCCGTGCACGCGATGTACGCCACCCCGGATTTCTGGAGCAGCGACGGCGCGTCCGCCACCGAGTGGACCCTGAACTGGGCACGGGACATGGTCGCCAATGCGCCGCATCCGCCGCACGGCTGACGCCGCGTGACCCGGAGGTTCAGCGAGGCTCGACGCAGGAGAGGTGAAGCTGGGACCGCCGCGTGACCCAGCGACCGGCGTCACACGCGGTACCGTGTGATTTGGCATGGGGCGCACCGGCCTCTAACATTAAGAGCAATTTAAGAGCGGCGGCTCATGGTCGCACGGCAGCAGCGCATCGCCGGGTTGCGGTAACCCACTACCATCTGTGAGGTCCCGGGCCCGCGATGTAGCGCACCAGCGCGACCCGACGCGCCCGGCAGTTGACTGAACGTATGTTCGCGACAGGAGATTTTGATGGCCCCGGCAACACAGGCCGCCTACCACAACCCCTTCGTCAAGGACGGCAAGATCCGGTTCCCGGACAACGCCAACCTGGTGAAGACCGTTGAGCGCTGGGCTGCGCTTCGCGGGGAGAAGGTTGCGTACCGGTTCCTCGACTACTCCACCGAGCGCGACGGTGTGGCCCGGGAGCTCTCCTGGTCGGAATTCGGTGCCCGCAACCGCGCGCTGGGCGCCCGGCTGCAGCAGGTCACCCAGCCCGGCGACCGTGTCGCGATTCTGTGCCCGCAGAACCTGGACTACCTGGTGTCGTTCTTCGGGATCATGTACTCCGGCCGCATCGCGGTGCCGCTGTTCGACCCGAGCGAGCCCGGTCACGTGGGCCGGCTGCATGCGGTGCTCGATGACTGCACGCCCTCGGCGGTGCTCACCACCAGCGACTCGGCCGAGGGTGTCCGGAAGTTCTTCCGCAGCCGCCCGGCCAATGCCCGCCCGCGCGTGATCGCGGTCGACGCGGTGCCGGTCGAGGTCGGCTCGACCTGGGAGATGCCCCAAGTCGACCGCGACTCCATCGCCTACCTGCAGTACACCTCCGGGTCCACGCGTACGCCCACCGGCGTGAAGATCACCCATCTGAACCTGCCGACCAACGTCGTCCAGTTGCTCGATTCGCTCAAGGGTCGCGAGGGCGACCGCGGTGTGACCTGGCTGCCGTTCTTCCACGACATGGGCCTGGTCACCATCTTGCTGTCGTGCGTCATGGGTCAGCAGTTCACCTTCATGACCCCGGCCGCCTTCGTCCGCCGGCCCTACCGGTGGATCAAGGAGATGGCCCGCAAGGAGGGCGACACCGGTGAGTGCTTCTCGGTGGCCCCCAACTTCGCCTTCGAGCACGCCGCCGCCCGCGGCCTGCCCAAGGAGGGCGACCCGCCGCTGGACCTGAGCAATGTCCGGGCGATCCTCAACGGCAGCGAACCGGTGTCGGCGGCATCGGTGCGCCGGTTCAACGAGGCGTTCGGTCCGTACGGTTTCCGCGAGGAGGCGATCAAGCCGTCCTACGGGCTGGCCGAGGCCACCCTGTTCGTGTCCACCACCCCGCCCGACGAGGGTCCGAGCATCGTCTATGTCGATCGCGAGGAGCTCAACAACGGCAACCGGTTCGTCGAGGTTGCCGCCGACGCCCCCAACGCGGTCGCCCAGGCTTCGGCCGGCCGGGTCTCGGTGGACCAGTGGGCGGTGATCGTCGACTACGAGACCGGCGCCGAGCTGCCCGACGGCCAGATCGGTGAGATCTGGCTGCAGGGCAACAACATGGGCGTCGGTTACTGGAACCGTGAGCAGGAGACGGCCGATACGTTCCAGAACGTGCTCAAGTCGCGGACCAGCCCCTCGCGCGCCGAGGGATCCGACCCCGACGGCTTCTGGGTGCGCACCGGCGACTACGGCGCCTACTACAAGGACGACCTCTACATCACCGGCCGCGTCAAGGACCTGGTGATCGTCGACGGCCGCAACCACTACCCGCAGGATCTCGAGTACTCCGCCCAGGAGGCCAGCCGCGCGTTGCGGGCCGGCTATGTGGCGGCGTTCTCGGTGCCGGCCAACCAGTTGCCGCAGTCCGCGTTCGACAACCCGCATTCCGGGCTGAAGTTCGACCCGGAGGACAGCTCCGAACAGCTGGTGATCGTGGCCGAGCGCGCCCCGGGCGCCCACAAGCTGGACTACCAGCCCATCGCCGATGACATCCGCGCCGCCATCGCGGTGCGCCACGGGGTGACCGTGCGCGACGTGCTGTTGGTGTCGGCGGGCACCGTGCCCCGCACGTCCAGCGGCAAGATCGGTCGCAGCGCCTGCCGGGCCGCCTATCTCGACGGCAGCCTGCGTGGCGGCACGACCGGCCCGAACGCCTACCCCGACGAGGTCTAACCCAGATGAGCGAGGCTCCGCAGATGACCGGCGACGGCGACGACGCAATCCTGCGCGGCACCAGCCGCACCGACCTGACCGTCGCCGACATGCGGGCCTGGCTGCGCAACTGGGTGGCCAACGCCACCGGCCAGTCGCCGGACAAGATCAACGAGACGGCACCGCTGATCGAGCTGGGGTTGTCCTCGCGCGACGCGGTGGCCATGGCGTCGGACATCGAGGACTTCGCCGGCGTGACGTTGTCGGCGACGGTGGCGTTCCGGCACCCGACAATCGAGGCCCTGGCCACCGTGATCGTCGAGGGCGAGCCGGTGGTGGTCGACGATTCCGACGGCGAGGACTGGTCGCGCGACGCCGACGTCGACGACATCGCCGTGGTGGGTCTGGCCACCCGCTTCCCCGGCGACATGAACACCCCGGAGGAGACCTGGCGCAAGCTGCTGGAGGGCTTCGACGCGATCACCGACCTGCCCGAGGGCCGCTGGTCGGAGTTCCTGGAGGAGCCCCGGGTCGCCGAGCGAGTCGCCAAGGCGCGCACCCGCGGCGGCTACCTGTCCGACATCAAGGGTTTCGACGCGGAGTTCTTCGCGCTGTCGAAGATGGAAGCCGACAACATCGACCCGCAGCAGCGGATGGCGCTGGAGCTGACCTGGGAAGCCCTGGAGCACGCCCGCATTCCGGCGTCGGCGCTGCGCGGTGAATCCGTCGCGGTGTACCTGGGCTCGTCCAACGCCGACTACCAGAACCTGGCGCTGTCGGACCCGAGCATCACCCACCCGTATGCCATCACCGGCAACGCGAGCTCGATCATCGCCAACCGGGTGAGTTACTTCTTCGACTTCCGCGGCCCGTCGGTGGCCGTCGACACCGCCTGCTCGTCGTCGCTGGTGGCGGTGCACCAGGCCGTGCAGGCGTTGCGCAGCGGTGAGGCCGACGTGGCCGTGGCCGGCGGCGTCAACGCACTGATCACCCCGCTGGTCACGGTCGGTTTCGACGAGGTCGGCGGGGTGCTCTCGCCCGATGGCCGGATCAAGTCGTTCTCGTCGGACGCCGACGGCTACGCCCGTTCCGAGGGTGGCGGCGTACTGGTGCTCAAGCGGGTGGACGACGCGCGCCGCGACGGCGACCAGATTCTGGCGGTGATCGCCGGGTCTGCGGTCAACCACGACGGCCGTTCCAACGGCCTGCTCGCCCCCAACCCCGACGCCCAGGCCGCCGTGCTGCGCAAGGCGTACAAGAACGCCGGGATCGACCCGCGCACCGTTGACTACATCGAGGCGCACGGCACGGGGACCATTCTGGGCGACCCGATCGAGGCCGAGGCGCTGGGCCGCGTGGTCGGCCGCGGTCGCGCCGCCGACAAGCCCGCCCTGCTGGGCGCGGTGAAATCCAATGTCGGACACCTGGAGTCGGCTGCCGGCGCGGCCAGCCTGGCCAAGATCGTGCTGGCCCTGCAGCACGACAAGATTCCGCCGTCGATCAACTACGCCGGCCCCAACCCCTACATCGACTTCGCCGGCAGCCGCCTGAAGGTCGCCGACACCGTCTCCGACTGGCCGCGCTACGGCGGCTATGCGGTGGCCGGGGTCTCCGGTTTCGGATTCGGTGGCGCCAACGCGCACCTGGTGGTGCGCGAGGTGTTGCCGCGCGACGTGATCGAGCGTGAGCCGCAGCCCGAAGAGCCGGTCACCGACGCCGCCGACGCGGGCGATGACGTCGTCGAGCACGAAGCGCCCCGTTTCGACGAGTACGGCGAGTTCATCGCCCCCGAGGGATCGCACGGCTACGGTGACGAGCCCGAGTACGAACTGCCGGGCCTGACCGACGAGGCGTTGCGCCTGCGGGAAGAGGCGCTGGCCGAACTGGCCGCCGAAGAACCGGTGAAACCCTTGATCCCCCTGGCGATCTCGGCGTTCCTGACCTCCCGCAAGAAAGCCGCTGCGGCCGAGCTGGCCGACTGGATCGACAGCGAAGAGGGCCGGGCCACGCCGCTGACGTCCATCGGTCGCGCACTGTCGCGGCGCAATCACGGCCGGTCGCGGGCTGTGGTGCTGGCCCACGACCACGATGAGGCCATTGCCGGCCTGCGCGCGGTCGCCGAGGGCAAGCAGAAGCCCAACGTCTACTCCGCCGACGGCCCGGTCACCAACGGGCCGGTGTGGGTGATGGCCGGCTTCGGCGCCCAGCACCGCAAGATGGGCAAGAACCTCTACCTGCGCAACCCGGTGTTCGCCGAGTGGATCGAGAAGGTCGACGCCCTGGTCCAGGACGAGCGCGGTTACTCGGTGCTGGAACTGATCCTCGACGACTCGCACGAGTACGGCATCGAGACCTCCAACATCGCGATTTTCGCCATCCAGATCGCGCTCGGCGAAATGCTCAAGCATCACGGGGCGCGCCCGACCGCCGTCATCGGTCAGTCGCTGGGTGAACCGGCCTCGGCCTACTTCTCCGGCGGCCTGTCACTGGCCGACGCCACCCGGGTGATCTGCTCACGCGCGCACCTGATGGGTGAGGGCGAGGCGATGCTGTTCGGCGAGTACATCCGGTTCATGGCGCTCGTGGAGTACTCCGCCGAGGAGCTCAAGACGGTATTCGCCGACTTCCCGGGCCTGGAGGTGTGCGTCTACGCCGCCCCGAGCCAGACCGTGATCGGCGGTCCGCCCGAGCAGATCGATGAGATCGTCGCCCGCGCCGAGTCTGAGGGCCGCTTTGCGCGCAAGCTGCAGACCAAGGGCGCGGGCCACACGTCGCAGATGGACCCGTTGCTCGGCGAGTTCTCCGCCGAACTGCAGGGCATCGAGCCGCGCACGCCGAATATCGGCATCTTCTCGACGGTGCATGAGGGCAGCTACGTCAAGCCCGGCGGTGAGCCCATCCACGACGTGGACTACTGGAAGAAGGGGATGCGGCACAGCGTCTACTTCACCCACGGTGTCCGCAACGCCGTCGACAACGGCTACACCACCTTCCTGGAGCTGGCGCCCAACCCGGTTGCCCTGATGCAGGTGGGGCTGACCACCGCCGACGCCGGACTGCACGACGCGCAGCTGATCGCGACGCTGGCCCGCAAGCAAGACGACGTCGACGCGATGACCATGGCGATGGCCCAGCTCTACGTCTACGGCCACGACCTCGATTTCCGGACGCTGTTCCCGCGTGAGGTGCAGGGGCCGATCAGTCCGGCGGAGTTCGCCAACATTCCGCCGACCCGCTTCCGGCGCAAGCCGCACTGGCTCGACGCCCGGTTCTCCGGCGACGCCACCGGTGTCATGCCCGGCTCGCACGTCGCGACACCGGACGGCCGGCACGTCTTCGAGTACGCCGGTCGCGGGGAGACGGACCTGGCTGCCCTGGTGAAAGCCGCAGCGGCAGCAGTGCTTCCGGATGCGACGCTGGTGGCCAGCGAGCAGCGTGCGGTGCCGGCCGAGGGCTCTCGGCTGGTGACCACGCTGACCCGGCACCCCGGTGGTGCCGCAGTGCAGGTGCACTCACGCATCGGCGAGTCGTTCACGCTGGTCTACGACGCGTTGGTGAGTCGCGCTGGGGCCGAGAGCGTTTCGCTGCCGATCGCCGTCGGGGCGGGCACCGCGGTCGCCGCCACCTCGGTTGCGGCTCCGGTGGAACCCGAGGTCGACGACGCCGAGATCCTGCACGACAACCTGACCGCCGGCGCCGGCCTGGCCGCGAGCTTCGCCAAGTGGTCGCCGGAATCCGGTGAGACCATTGCCGAGCGGTTGGGCACGATCGTCGGCGGTGCGATGGGCTACGAGCCCGAGGACTTGCCGTGGGAGGTGCCGCTGATCGAGTTGGGTCTGGATTCGCTGATGGCTGTGCGAATCAAGAACCGGGTCGAATACGACTTCGACCTGCCGCCGATCCAGCTGACCGCGGTGCGCGACGCGAACCTCTACAACGTCGAGGAAATGATCCGCTACGCCGTTGAGCACCGCGACGAGGTCGAAGCGCTGCACGAGCACCAGCAGACCCAGACGCCGGAGGAGATCGCCGCCGAGCAGGCCGCGATCCTGGCGGCGGCCAAGGCCGCCGAGGCGGCCGGGGATGCCCCGGCGGCGCCGGTTGAGTCGGCCACGGAGCAGGAACCGCCTGCGGCACCGCCCGCTTCGGACATCCCGATCCCGCCGCCGCCGACCAACCCGGCCGGCCCCGGCGGCGCACCCGTGCCGCCGCCGCCCACCAACCCGGCGGGGCCGGCGGTTCCGCCGCCGCCCACCGACCCGTCGGGTCCGGGGGTCAACAGCGGCGTCAGCACCAAGACCGCCGCCGCTGCGGCTGCCAAGGTGCTCACCCAGGAGGCGGTGACCGAGGCGCTGGGCGCCGACGTGCCCCCGCGTGACGCCGCCGAGCGGGTCACCTTCGCCACCTGGGCGATCGTCACCGGGAAGTCGCCGGGTGGGATCTTCAACGAACTGCCCGCGCTGGACGATGAATTGGCCGAGAAGCTCGCTGCCCGGTTGTCGGAGCGGGCGGAGGGAATCATCACCGTCGATGACGTCAAGGCGGCCACCACGATCGAGGGCCTGGCGACCGTCGTCCGCGACCAACTCGAGGACGGGGTGGTGGACGGTTTCGTCCGCACTCTGCGGGCGCCTAAGGAAGGCTCGCCGAGTCTGCCGCTGTTCGTGTTCCACCCGGCGGGCGGTTCGACCGTGGTCTACGAGCCGCTGATGAAGAGGCTGCCGGCCGACACCCCGATCTATGGCTTCGAACGGGTGGAGGGCTCCATCGAGGAGCGTGCGGCCGAGTACGTGCCCAAGCTGCTGGAGTTGCACGACGGGCCGTTCATGCTGGCGGGCTGGTCGCTGGGCGGGGCGCTGGCCTACGCGTGTGCGATCGGGCTCAAGGAGGCCGGCGCCGACGTCCGCTTCGTCGGATTGATCGACCTGGTGCTGCCGGGTGAGCCGATTGACCAGAGCAAGGAGGGCATGCGGGCGCGGTGGGACCGCTACGCACGGTTCGCCGAGCGCACCTTCAATGTCGAGGTTCCCGAGATTCCCTACGAGGAACTGGAGAAGCTCGACGACGAGGGCCAGGTCAAGTTCGTCCTGGAGGTCGTCGCGCAGAGCGGCGTGCAGATCCCGGGCGGGATCATCGAGCATCAGCGCACGTCATACCTGGACAACCGCGCGCTGGACACCATCGAGATCCAGCCGTATGACGGTCACGTCACCTTGTACATGGCCGATCGCTACCACGATGACGCCATCGTGTTCGAGCCTGCCTACGCGACCCGCAAGCCCGACGGGGGCTGGGGCGAGTACATCTCTGACCTGGAGATCGTGCACATCGGGGGTGAGCACATTCAGGCGATCGATGAGCCCTACATTGCCAAGGTGGGCGCCCACATGAGTGAGGCGATCAGCCGCATCCAAGCCGAGAGCGAGAGCGCGTGACGAACAAGACCACCGCCGAACTGTTGGCCGAGCTCCGCGAAAAGCTGGAGCTGGCAAAGGAACCTGCGGGTGAGGCAGCCGTCGCCAAGCGTGCGAAGAAGGGAATCCCCAGCGCACGCGAACGCATCCACGCCCTGCTGGACCCCGGCACCTTCTTGGAGATCGGTGCGCTGTGCAAGACCCCCGGTGACCCGAACGCGCTGTATGGCGACGGCGTGGTCACCGGCCACGGCCGGATCAACGGCCGGCCCGTCGGCGTGTTCAGCCACGACCAGACCGTGTTCCAGGGTTCGGTCGGGGAGATGTTCGGCCGCAAGGTGGCCAAGCTGATGGAGTGGGTGGCCATGGTCGGCTGCCCGATCATCGGCATCAACGACTCTGCGGGCGCGCGCATCCAGGATGCGGTGACTTCACTGGCTTGGTACGCCGAACTGGGCCGGCGTCACGAGATGTTGCGCGGCCTGGTGCCGGAGATCTCGATCATCTTGGGTAAATGTGCTGGGGGAGCGGTTTATTCGCCGATCCAGACCGACCTGCTGGTGGCTGTGCGCGACCAGGGTTACATGTTCATCACCGGGCCCGACGTGATCAAGGACGTCACCGGCGAGGACGTGACCTTCGACGAACTCGGCGGCGCCGACGTCCAGGCGCAGCGCGGCAACATTCACAAGGTGGTCGACGACGAAGCCGCGGCTTTCCAGTACGTGCGCGACTACCTGTCGTTCCTGCCGTCCAACCACTTCGACGACGCGCCGGTCATCAACCCGGGCCTCGAGCCCGAAATCACGCCGCACGACCTGGAATTGGACTCCATCGTTCCGGACTCGGACAACGTCGCCTACGACATGCACGAGATCCTGCTGCGGATCTTCGATGACGGCGATGTCTTCGAGATCGCCGAGCAGCGCGGGCGAGCGATGATCACCGCTTTCGCCCGCGTCGACGGGCATCCGGTCGGGGTGATCGCCAACCAGCCGATGTTCATGTCCGGGGCGGTCGACACCGAGGCCTCCGACAAGGCGGCCAGCTTCATTCGATTCTGCGACTCATTCAATCTCCCACTGGTTTTCGTCGTCGATACTCCCGGCGCGATGCCTGGGGTGGCGGAGGAGAAGAACGGGATCATCAAGCGTGGGGGCAGGTTCTTCAACGCCATCGTCGAGGCCGACGTGCCCAAGGTGACGGTGATCATCCGCAAGGCCTACGGCGGCGGGTACGCGGTCATGGGTTCCAAGCAGCTGTCGGCTGACCTGAACTTTGCGTGGCCGACCGCCCGCATCGCCGTCATCGGCGCCGATGGCGCGGCACAGCTGCTGGTCAAACGGTTCCCGGATCCGACCGCGCCCGAGGTGCAGAAGATCAAGCAGGACTTCATCAACGGATACAACGAGAACATGGCGATTCCGTGGACAGCCGCCGAGCGTGGCTACATCGACGCCGTGATCCAGCCACACGAGACACGATTGTTGCTGCGCAAGTCGCTTCGCCTGCTGCGCGACAAGCAGAACTACCCCAAGGTGCAGCGTAAGCACGGCCTGCTGCCCATCTAGCGCCTCGTCGGTGGGGGAATTACGTCGCTGAGTCGTCCTTGTCGACAATGCGTTTGAGTGGCGTGATGCCAGGATGGCCGGCGTCTTTGGCGACGGTCTTGGTCACCGGCACATTGGGTGGAGCTGTGGTGCGGCCCTTGACGGGTTGACCGTTGGGCACGCCGGGAGCGGCGATGCGCTTGGCGTCGGTCTTGTCCTCTTTGCCCTTGGCGCCGGCACCTGCCCCGCCGGGCATCATCGGCATCATTCCGCCGCCGGTCCCACCGGTTGCCGGCACACCGCCGGCCGGAGCCGCCATTGCCGTGCCGCGCAGGGAGCTGGTGGGCGTAGTGGGCGCCGACGTTCCCGGAACCGGGGGTGGGCCCAGGTTGCTGGCCGGCGTGGTGCCCACGCCCAGCCCGCCGCCTGCTCCACCGGAGCCGAACTCGCCGCCTTCCAACCCCGGATCGGCACCGAAGTCGGAAGCCAAGGTGGCGTCGCCAAGCCCGCCCTTGCTCAAGGACTGCGCCGCGCTCATCAGCGGCGACAACGCACCTTGACCGGCCTGCATCAACCCCTGCGGCAGCTTGCCCACCGCGCCGAGCGCGCCGCCGAGCGCTCCGGTGATGCCCTGCATCGCACTGGTGATGCCCTGCATCGCCCCACCCATGGCCTCCTGCGGCCCTTGGCCGGCCATCGCCGGGCCGGCTTCGGCGGCAACGTTCTGAAATCGCGCTGCCGCGTCGGCCTCGTGGTTGGCGAACTTCTGTACAGCGTCGGCGGCGTGGCCGGCGCGGTCAGCGTGGTCTTCGGCGAGTCCGGTGTTGGTCTCGACCAGGTTCAGGTTGGTCGCGGCCCCGAAGGCCGCCATCGTGGCATCCACGGGCGATGACCCGCCGGGATGGACCGGGCCGGGTGGGATAGCCGCTGGGGGCTGTGAGAGTGCGATGTGCAAGAAGTCCTCGCCGTAATGCCGAACGAAGTCATCGGTCATGGCGTTTCCCCTCCCGGTCGCACCGCGGTGACCTGATACCAAGCCAGGTGATAGCCGGCCAGCTCTTGACTGCCGTCGATCAGGGCGTCGATGGCCGCCAGCAACATCCAGTCGCCTACGTCCCGGGGCGCATGGTGTGGATAGGACGCCGCGATGCGCGCCTCGGTCTCGGCCAGCACCTGCCGAAACAGCGCGACCTCGTTGTCGGCGACACCGGAACGGCGGGCCACCGCACGCGCGACGGTCTGCACGATTCGGGGCAGGCGGGTGTTGGTTGCCGCGAGATCGATCAGCGTGGGGCCGAGTTCCTCGACCTGGTGGCCATAGCGAGCACGCTCCCCACTGCCGGGAATCGGATCCGCCGGTCCCGCCTCGCTGACGTAGGCATTGGGGTGGTGGGCCACGGCTGCGACGACCGCACCCAGCAGATCAACTGCGCGAGTGTCGCGGCGGCGCTGGGCGGGATCCAGCAGCGTCAACCCTTGGGGGAGTTGCACTGTCGGCGGAATCCAGCCGCCGGCCAGGTCGGTCGCCACCACGGTGGTTTCGTCGTCGCGCAGGCCGACCGCCCAGGCCAGGTGCGGAGCCTGGCGGGCCACGGCGTCAACTTTGCGCTGCAGATCCTGGTGCTCGGCCAGGCGTCGCGCAGCGGTGCCCGCTCCCGCTCCAGCGGTGCCGCTAGCGGCCATTCCGCCGGCGACCGATGCGCCGGACTGCGCACCGACACCGCTGGGTCTGCCGGCGGAAGCCACTGTCGGACCACCCGGTGCCGGCGAGCTGGCGGGCGGGGGCGGCGGACCGGCCGGTCCGGCCGGCGCGGTGGGTGCGGCCGGGATGGCCGCAGCGGCCGGGCGCAGGTCTGCGCCATAGCCGGGCAACGGTCCCGACGGAGCTAGCGGGGCGGTGATGGACGGACCCGCTGGAACAGCGGCTGAGCTGGCCGTGACCGGCGGTGGTGCCGGCGGCAGTGGGGCAGCGTTCCCGGCCGGGGCGGCGGGCGCGGCCTCGGCACCGGAACTGGCCAGTTGGGCCAGGTTGTCCAGCGCACCGCCTGCCATCGGGGTCACCGGCGGGGAGGGGGCAAGCTGCGGCGGCTGGCCCAACCCCGCTGGGCCCGGTCCGCCGGGCGCTAAGGGAGGCGGCGGCCCGCCGGGTCCCGGCGGTCCGCCGGGCAGGCCCGAAGCGAAGGCCTGGGCTTGCCCGCCGCTGGCAAGGCCGGGAGATATGGCGCCGTCGGGAGGTCCAGCTGGGGAGCCGAAGCCCGGCATGGAGGAGGCCATGGGCTGCGGCATGGCGCCGCCGGAAGGAATGCCGCCAGGCATGCCGGGGGTGGGAGTGCTGGGGGCGGGGGCGCTGATCGGGGCACCCGAGTGGTCGGTGATGACATTGCCAATTGCGTTGTTGCTCAAACCGTTAGCGCCTGTGCCAGTTCCGTCTATAGCTGTGGCGTCGGTTGTGATGCCGCTTCTGCCTGTGGTGGAGGCAACAGGGGCGGTGTTGGTTGTGAGGCCACTGCTACCAGTTCCACGGGTAGTGTTGGAGGTTAGCCCGACCCCCGGGCCCGATCCAGTAGGCGGCCCGAATAAGCCAATCCCGTTGGCTGTGCTTCTGGGCGGTTCGCCTTCCAGGACCCCCTGCCCAGTAGCGGGGCTGACGGGATCGGTGGCCTCACTGGCAGAACCACCCGGGGTCGATCGGTCTTCGCTTGTTTGTACTTCTAGCCCGCCGTCGCCGAATGGAAACGGCAAGCCGTCGCCACCGGCGTGGTCGTTCATGTCTCCGGTGCCGAAAGGAAAAGGAAGATCCGACGTCCCAGCAGCTGTTCTGACCAATTCGTCGCTGGAGGGTATTTGGGAGCTCTCAGGAGCCATCTTTGCGCCGTTATCTTGCAACCATCGCTGGGCGTCTCCCTCGATGCCCAAATCTACGAACATTTGCTCGGTGGCTGCAATGATCTTGCTGATGGCATCGGCACTGTGCTGGCCTGATTCGGCATTGGCGTCAGAAATAAGACTGACAGCTTCTGCTAGCGATTCGGGGGTCTTCTTCGCTACGAGATTGTCGATGAGCGGATTATAGCGGTTGGCGACGTTGGTCAGATTTCGGCGCAGTTCGATTACGGCCCTGGCGACGCTGTCGCACGCGACGCTCTTGCTACGACAGTGCTCAGCGGCACTCGTAAGACGGTTGTAGCCGATTCGGAGGCGTATCAACTCGTCTTCGGTCGTATGCCCGCTGTTCCGAGCGCTAACGCTCTGCGTAAAAGACTGGAGTTCGACAGCCTCCTGCTCCTTAGCTCTCGACTGAAACGACCAGTGCTGAACGCTCTTGGTCACGTCGGTTGGCGGCGCGGGCCACCACGCTCCAACTAGGGAAGCCGACCATTTGCCGGGAGGTAGATCAGCCACGGCAGGAAGCTTTCGGCTTGCGCTCTTCGGCACCAGTTGCAGCGGCCGAGACGCCGTGCCTCCTGAGAGTTAAGCCGCTCCCGTCGCACAGGGGAGGGACATCCGCCGTTGCAAGCCGGTCCGGTTCTGGGATGGCCATAGTGCGGATGTTAATCGTCCTGCTGGATTCTCGCTTACATGGTCTGACCGCAGGTTTTGTGCAGGCAAAATTTGCTAGCCCCAGGTGGGTTGTGGATCTGCTGAGGTGAGCCCCTCGTAATGGTCCAGTTGTTGTGCGACTCTGATGCCCGGTGTTCGGGCAGGAAGAATCGGCAACGACATGGCAGCCAAGAAGCGCCGGCGGCATAC
>NZ_JRMK01000073.1:0-21907 GCF_000972925.1 Mycobacterium sp. UM_Kg1
GGCGACTCTCGGGAGCGACGCAAATCCCCGCGCGCCCAGGTGCGGCTGGCTAGGGTTTGCAGCCATGGCAGTCAAGGATTCCCGCGAGGTGGTTATCGAGGCGAGCGCCGAGGAGATCTTCGACGTCCTCGCCGACGTCGAATCTGTTCCGACCTGGTCGCCGCAGTACCAGAGCGCCGAGGTGCTCGACACCCATGACGACGGACGCCCGCGGCGGGTGCGGATGACGATCAAGGCCGCGGGCCTGACCGACGAGCAGGTCGTCGAGTACACCTGGACCGACGACAGTGTCGGCTGGACGCTGATCTCGGCCGGCCAGCTGAAGGCCCAGGACGCCAAGTACACCCTCACGCCGCAGGGCGACAAGACCAAAGTGCGGTTCGACATGGCCGTGGACCCGTCGATCCCGATCCCGGGGTTCC
This sequence comes from Mycobacterium sp. UM_Kg1, assembly GCF_000972925.1. Lineage (NCBI taxonomy): Bacteria > Bacillati > Actinomycetota > Actinomycetes > Mycobacteriales > Mycobacteriaceae > Mycobacterium > Mycobacterium sp. UM_Kg1. The sequence goes on from NZ_JRMK01000073.1 coordinate 423, forward strand.
TGCTCAAGAACACCCTCAAGGGCGGCATGAAGACCGCCACCGATGGCCTGCGCACCCACGTGCTCAAGGTGAAAAAGGGCCGCTGAGTTCGGTGCCGCGAAATCCCGCCGACGGCAGATTCGGGCGTTAGGCTCGGCTCAGTGGCTGTTCGAGCATCGCGGGAAGTGGTGATTGACGCGCCGCCGGAGAAAATCCTCGACGTGCTCGCCGATGTGTCCGATTTGGCGTCCTGGTCGCCGGTGCATAAGCGGGTGGAGATCCTCGACCGGTACGACGACGGCCGTCCCCATCATGTGCTGGCCACCATCAAGCTTCTGGGTTTGGTGGACAAGGAACTGCTGGAGTACCACTGGGGCCCCGACTGGGTGGTCTGGGACGCGAAGGCCACCGCGCAGCAACGCGCTCAGCACGTCGAATACACCTTGACCCGTGAAGGGCCCGACCGCACCCGAGTGCGATTCGACATCACCGTCGAGCCCTCCGGCCCGATCCCGGAGTTCGTGGTCCGGCGCGCCAGCAAGCTGGTGCTGAACATCGCCACCGAGCGGCTGCGTGAGCGAATCCAGGCCGACGGCGCGGCTACCGAGCCGTGACGGGCCCGTCGCGCAGCACCGCCAGCCGCCGGATCGCCTCGTCGAGGGTGTGTTCGGGTTTGACGAAGGTGAACCGGACCAGGTGATTCCAGACCTGTGCGGCGGGTGCTTGTGCGTCCGGAACGCAGAACGCCGACAGGGGGATGGCCGCCACCCCGGCCCGGTGCGGCAGCTCGGCGCAGAACGCCGTGCTGTCGTGGTAGCCGAACGGACGGGGATCGGCCAAAAGGAAATAGGTGCCGAAACTGTCGTGCACCTCAAAGCCGATGTTGCGCAGGCCGTCGCTCAACCGGTCCCGGCGGGCCTGCATGGTCGCACGCAGCGACTCCACCCAGGCGTCCTCGGTGTTCAGGGCCAGGGCCACGGCCGGCTGAAACGGTGCACCGCCCACGTAGCTCAGGTATTGCTTGGCCGCCCGCACCCCGGCCAGCAGTTCCGCCGGTCCGCACGCCCAGCCGATCTTCCAGCCGGTGCAGTTGAACATCTTCGCCGCACTCGAGATGGTGACGGTGCGCTGCGCCATGCCCTCGAAGGTGGCCAGCGGGCGGTGGGTTCGTCCGGGGAACACCAGGTGCTCGTAGACCTCGTCGGAGATCACCAACAGATCGGCCTCCACCGCGATGCGGGCGATCTCGGCCAACTCGGCCTCGGTGAACACCGTCCCGGTGGGGTTGTGCGGCGAGTTGACGATCAGCGCCCGGGTCGCCGGGGTGATGGCTCGCCGCAGCGCGTCGGCGTCCAAGGCGAACCCGCGCCCGTCGGGCACCAGCGAGACACTGACCCGTCGCGCCCCCGCCATGGCGACCACCGGGGAGTAGGAGTCGTAGAACGGCTCGATCAGCACCACCTCGGATCCCGGCTCCACCAGACCGAGCACGGCGGCCGCGATGGCCTCGGTTGCTCCGACGGTCACCAGGACTTCGGTGTCGGGGTCGTAGTCGATGCCGTATTTCCGCGAGCGCTGCCCGGCGACGGCTTCCCGCAAGGCAGAGATCCCGGGGCCGGGCGGGTACTGGTTGATCCCGTCGGATATCGCGGCCCGGGCCGCCTCGAGCATGGCCGCCGGCCCGTCCTCGTCCGGGAACCCCTGGCCGAGGTTGACCGCGCCGATCCGGGCGGCCAACGCCGACATCTCGGCAAAGATCGTGGTGGCATAGGGCTCCAGTCGTGCGACCATCCGCGCCGTCATGGCTCACGAGCCTAAAGGGAACCGGCTGCCGACCGGGCGCGCAGACCGCGTAAAAGGCGTGCACGATCGGACCAACCATCCGGTTGATAGGCCACCCTGTTAGGCTGGAAATTCGGGGACTACGCTCCGAGCAGACGCGACCGAACAATCTGCACCGAACACCAATCTGAAGAGGAAACTCCCATGTCCGAAGAAGCCTTCATCTACGAGGCCATTCGCACCCCGCGCGGCAAGCAGCGCGGCGGGGCGCTGACCGAGGTCAAGCCGCTCAGCCTGGTTGTCGGCCTGATCGACGAACTGCGCACCCGTCACCCCGACCTGGACGAGAGCTTGATCAGCGACGTCATCCTGGGCTGCGTCTCGCCCGTGGGTGACCAGGGCGGCGACATCGCCCGCACCGCGGTGCTGGCCGCGGGTCTGCCCGACACCACCGGCGGCGTGCAGCTCAACCGGTTCTGCGCCTCGGGCCTCGAGGCCGTCAACACCGCCGCCCAGAAGGTGCGCTCCGGCTGGGACGACCTGGTGCTGGCCGGCGGCGTGGAGTCGATGAGCCGCATCCCGATGGGCTCCGACGGCGGCGCGATGTTCTCCGACGTGCCCTTCACCTATGACAACTACATCGCCCCGCAGGGCATCGGCGCCGACCTGATCGCCACCATCGAGGGCTTCTCCCGCGAGGACGTCGACAACTACGCGCTGCGCAGCCAGCAGCGTGCGGCGGCGGCCTGGTCGGGCGGCTACTTCGCCAAGTCCGTCATCCCGGTCCGCGACCAGAACGGCCTGGTGATTCTCGACCACGACGAGCACATGCGCCCCGACACCACCCTGGAGGGCCTGGGCAAGCTGCGGACCGCCTTCGACGGCATCGGCTCGATGGGCGGCTTCGACGACGTGGCGCTGCAGAAGTACCACTGGGTCGAGTCCATCAACCACGTACACACCGGCGGCAACAGCTCGGGCATCGTCGACGGCGCCGCGCTGCTGATGATCGGCAGTGAGAAGGCCGGCACCTCGCAGGGGCTGACCCCGCGGGCCCGCATCGTGGCCACCGCCACCAGCGGCGCGGACGCCACCATCATGCTCACCGGCCCCACCCCGGCCACCGTCAAGGTGCTCGACCGGGCCGGGCTGACCGTCGACGACATCGACCTGTTCGAGCTCAACGAGGCGTTCGCATCGGTGGTGCTGAAGTTCCAGAAGGATCTCAAGATCCCCGACGAGAAGCTCAACGTCAACGGTGGCGCCATCGCGATGGGCCACCCGCTGGGCGCCACCGGCGCCATGATCACCGGAACCATGGTCGACGAGCTCGAGCGTCGCGGTGCCAAGCGTGCGCTGATCACGCTGTGCATCGGCGGCGGCATGGGCGTGGCCACCATCATCGAGCGCGTCTGAGAGGTTTGAGAAAAAATGGCAGAGAACACCATTAAGTGGGACAAGGACGCGGACGGCATCGTCACGCTGACCCTGGACGACCCGACCGGGTCGGCCAACGTGATGAACGACCACTACCGCGAGTCCATGCACAACGCGGTGCAGCGTCTCATCGAGGAGAAGGACTCGGTCACCGGTGTGGTGCTCACCAGCGCGAAGAAGACCTTCTTCGCCGGCGGTGACCTCAAGGCGATGATCCACGTCGGCCCGGACGACGCCCAGGCCGTGTTCGAGCAGTGCGAGGGCATCAAGGCCGACCTGCGTGCCCTGGAGACCCTGGGCAAGCCCGTCGTGGCCGCCATCAACGGTGCCGCGCTCGGCGGCGGCCTGGAGATCGCCCTGGCGTGTCACCACCGGATCGCAGCCGACGCCAAGGGCAGCCAACTCGGTCTGCCCGAGGTCACCCTGGGCCTGCTGCCCGGCGGTGGCGGTGTCGCCCGTACGGTGCGGATGCTGGGCATCCAGAACGCCTTCATGAACGTGCTCGCGCAGGGCACCCGCTTCAAGCCGGCCAAGGCCAAGGAAATCGGCCTGATCGACGAGGTCGTGCCGACCGTCGAGGAGCTTGTGCCCGCCGCCAAGGCGTGGATCAAGGCCAACCCGGACGCCGGCGTGCAGCCGTGGGATGCCAAGGGCTACAAGATGCCCGGCGGCACCCCGTCCAGCCCGGCCCTGGCGGCGGTCCTGCCGTCGTTCCCGGCACTGTTGCGCAAGCAGCTCAAGGGGGCCAACATGCCCGCGCCGCGGGCGATCCTGGCCGCCGCGGTCGAGGGCGCGCAGGTGGACTTCGACACCGCCAGCCGCATCGAGACCCGCTACTTCGTCTCGCTGGTCACCGGCAACGTCGCCAAGAACATGATCCAGGCGTTCTTCTTCGACCTGCAGCACATCAACGGTGGCGGCAGCCGGCCCGAGGGCATCGCGCAGACCCCGATCCGCAAGATCGGTGTGCTCGGCGCGGGCATGATGGGCGCCGGCATCGCCTACGTCTCGGCCAAGGCCGGTTTCGACGTGGTGCTCAAGGACGTCTCCCTGGAGGCGGCCGAGCGGGGCAAGGGCTACTCGGAGAAGCTGGAAGCCAAGGCGCTCGAGCGGGGCCGTACCACCGCCGAGAAGTCGCAGGCGCTGCTGGACAAGATCACCCCGACCGCCGACCCCAAGGACCTCGCCGGCGTCGACTTCGTGATCGAGGCCGTGTTCGAGAACCAGGAGCTCAAGCACAAGGTCTTCCAGGAGATCGAGGACATCGTCGAGCCCAACGCGCTGCTGGGCTCCAACACCTCCACCCTGCCGATCACCGGTCTGGCGACCGGCGTGAAGCGCCAGGAGGACTTCATCGGCATCCACTTCTTCTCCCCGGTCGACAAGATGCCGCTGGTGGAGATCATCAAGGGCGAGAAGACCTCCGACGAGGCGCTGGCGCGGGTGTTCGACTACGTGCTGGCGATCAAGAAGACCCCGATCGTCGTCAACGACAGCCGCGGCTTCTACACCTCGCGCGTGATCGGCACCTTCGTCAACGAGGCCTTGATGATGCTCGGTGAGGGCGTGGAGCCGGCCAGCATCGAGCAGGCCGGTCTGCAGGCCGGCTACCCGGCCGCTCCGCTGCAGCTCTGCGACGAGCTCAACCTGGAGCTCATGCAGAAGATCGCCATCGCCACCCGCGAGGGTGTCGAGGCGGCCGGCGGCACGCTGCCCAAGACGCGCAACGAAGAGGTCGTCGACAAGATGATCGAAATCGGCCGCCCGTCGCGCCTCAAGGGTGCCGGTTTCTACGAGTACGTCGACGGCAAGCGCAAGGGTCTGTGGCCGGGTCTGCGGGAGACGTTCAACTCCGGCAGCTCCACCCCGCCGCTGCAGGACATGATCGACCGGATGCTCTTCGCCGAGGTCCTCGAGACCCAGAAGTGCTTCGACGAGGGCGTGCTGACCTCGACCGCCGACGCCAACATCGGCGCGATCATGGGCATCGGCTTCCCGGCGTGGACCGGTGGCACCGCGCAGTTCATCGCCGGCTACCCCGGCGGCAAGGCCGCGTTCGTCGAGCGGTCCAAGGAACTGGCCGCCAAGTACGGCGAACGGTTCAACCCGCCCGCGTCGCTGCTGTAGCGCGGCTTCGCCGGGCTTGCGGCCACCGCTAGCCTGGAGAACGTGGAATCCCCCGAGCCCCCGCGGTTTCGGGGGATTCTGCGTTTTCTGGGTCGTGGGGTCAGCATCGGGGCGCTGATCGAGGCCGGGCTGTGGCTGGTCCTGGCCTACGTGATCGCCGGTGTGGTGTGGCTGTTTCTGCACCCCGACGGTGTGGAACGGCTCCAAACCCAAGCCGAGCGGCAGTACGGCATCCCGCCGTCCAGTGTCTTCGAGGTCGCCACGGTGACCTCGGTGGCGCTGTGGCCGGTGATGTTGTTGCTGCCCACCGATGTCTGCGCGCGCTGAGGGGCGCGAGCGCGCCTTTAGATCGCGCCCAAGTCCGCCGACAGCCAGTGCTCGGGGCGTAACGAGATGACCACCTGCTCGCCCAGTTCGGCCCGCGCGAACTCCAAGAACCGTTCGGCCCGATCGGGCGGAAGGTAGCGGTGCGCCAACTCGGCGTGCAGTTCGTCGGTGCCCGGCTCGATGCGGCTGACGGGGCCGTCGACGGCGACGTAGCGCAGCGTGGGCTCCGTGCGCTGCACCATCAGCGAGAAGGACCCGGCCGCCTCGATGAGCTTGGTCTTGCGTGACGAGGCCCCGGTGAACACCCAGGGCTCGCCGCCGGGGGAGTACTGATACCAGATCGGCACCGTGAGGGGGCCGCGGCCGGGGCCGGCGCTCACCGACAGCGCCGCGATGTGCGGTTCGGACAGGAACCGCTCGCGCTCATCCTGGGACAGGGCCATGGTTCGAGGCTAACCGCGACGCGCCGGCCCCGCCGCGGGGTTGCCTCAGATCGCCGGGCCGAGCAGGTCGTCGGCGTCGCGGATGATGTAGCCGTAGCCCTGCTCTGCCAGAAAGCGCTGCCGGTGGGCGGCGTACTCGGCGTCCAGGCTGTCGCGGGCGACCACCGAGTAGAACACCGCGCCGCCGCCGTCGGCCTTGGGCCGCAGCAGCCGGCCCAGGCGCTGGGCCTCCTCCTGCCGGGACCCGAAGGTGCCCGAGACCTGCACGGCCACCGATGCCTCCGGCAGGTCGATGGAGAAGTTCGCGACCTTGGACACCACCAGTGTCGAGATCTCGCCGCGCCGGAAGGCGTCGAACAGCTTCTCGCGCTCGGCCGTGCGTGTCGAGCCCTGGATCACCGGGGCGTCCAACTGCTGCCCCAGCTCTTCGAGCTGGTCGAGGTAGGCGCCGATCACCAGGGTCTGCTCTCCGGCATGCTGCTTGAGGATTGAGCGCACCACCGCGATCTTGGAGTGCACCGTCGAGCACAGCTTGTAGCGCTCCTCGGGTTCGGCGACGGCGTAGGTCATCCGCTCGCTGTCGGTCATGGTGACCCGAACCTCGATGCACTCGGCCGGCGCGATCCAGCCCTGGGCCTCGATGTCCTTCCAGGGCGCGTCATAACGCTTGGGCCCGATCAGCGAGAACACGTCACCTTCGCGGCCGTCCTCGCGGATCAGCGTCGCGGTCAGCCCCAGCCGGCGCCGCGACTGCAGGTCGGCGGTCATCCGGAACACCGGCGCCGGCAGCAGGTGCACTTCGTCGTAGATGATCAGGCCCCAGTCGCGGCTGTCGAACAGCTCCAGGTGCCGGTACTCGCCCTTGGTGCGCCGGGTGATCACCTGATAGGTGGCGATGGTGACCGGCCGGATCTCCTTGCGCTCACCGGAATACTCGCCGATCTCGTCCTCGGTCAGCGACGTGCGCGCCACCAGCTCGCGTTTCCACTGCCGGCCCGCCACGGTGTTGGTGACCAGGATCAACGTGGTGGCCTGCGCCTTGGCCATGGCCGCCGCGCCCACCAGCGTCTTGCCGGCACCGCACGGCAGCACCACCACCCCCGACCCGCCCGCCCAGAACGAGTCCGCGGCCATCTCCTGGTAGTCGCGCAGCTGCCAGCCGTCCTGGCGCAGGTCGATCGGGTGGGCCTCGCCGTCGACGTAGCCGGCCAGGTCCTCGGCGGGCCAGCCGATCTTGAGCAACATCTGTTTGACGCGGCCGCGTTCGCTGGGATGCACCACCACGGTGTCGTCGTCGATGCGGGCGCCGAGCATCGGGGTGATCTTCTTATTGCGCAGCACCTCTTCCAGCACCGCGCGGTCCAGGCTGACCAGCGTCAGGCCGTGGACGGGACTCTTGACCAGTTGCAGGCGCCCGTAGCGCGCCATGGTGTCGACGATGTCGACGAGCAGCGGCTGGGGGACGGCGTAGCGCGAGTGGCTGACCAGCGCGTCGACCACCTGTTCGGCGTCATGGCCCGCCGCTCGGGCGTTCCACAACGCCAGCGGGGTGATGCGGTAGGTGTGCACATGCTCGGGCGCCCGCTCGAGTTCGGCGAACGGTGCGATGGCCGCCCGCGCCGAACCCGCCTGCTCGTGGTCGACCTCGAGCAGCACGGTCTTGTCGGATTGGACGATCAGCGGCCCATCGGTGCTCATGGGCTCATTATCCGGGCGGCTCGGACATGCGTCGCTAGTGCGCTGTGTCCTCGGCCGCCGATGACACCGAAGTGATGCGGTGGATGGCGAAATCGCGCATCTGTCCCGACGTCGAGTCGAACGCCACCAGCCGGCCGCCGAGGACCTGGGTCGGGGCCACCTCGCGCTGGGTGGCCACCCCCGCGGCATCGATGTAGCCGATCAGCACCGTGGCCCGTTCCAGTGCCGCGCGCTTCAGCATGATCATCGCCGTCACCGGATCCAGCCGGATGTTGTCGAACGGCGCCGACGTCACGGTGCGCAGCACGCGGACCAGTGCGGTCAGGTTGTCGTCGCCGGGACTCGGGTGCGGCCGGTGCGCGCGGCGCTCCGCGGGGGTGTGCACCCGCATTCCGCGCGGCCGGATGTCGACGATCGTGCCGGTGGCGTCCTCGGCGGCCGGGGCGAAACCGGCGTCGCGCAGTGCCGCCAGGACATCTGCCAGGGGTGCCTGCGCCACCGCCACCGTGGGGGCCAGCAAGCGCAGACACAGCGCCTCGGCGGCCGGGACGGCAACGGCCTGGGCCAGCAGAGCGGGATCCTCACAGCGGACGAACGACGTCGCCAGCCCGATCCGCAGCTGCCCGTGGCGGCGCGCGACGTCGTCGATGAGGTAGCTGAGGCCTTGCGGCACCGGGGTCTTGGAGTGCTTCTCGAAGAAGGCGTGCAGCCCCGCACCGGTGCGGCCCACGTCCAAAGCGGAGCGGATGGTCTGTTCGGAAACCCGGTACACCATGGCGGCGCCGGCGGACTCCACGGCCGCGACGACGGCCAGCTCCTCGGCGAGCTCGCGCTTCAGCGGCCCCGGCACCACCACCGTCAGATCGGCCTGCACCAGGAAATGGTCGATCGGCTCCGGCAACGCCTTGGCCATCGCCGCCACGGCGGCGGCGCCGTCGGGATCGGCGCCGGCGTCGGCCAGCAGCGCTCGCCCGGGGGAGCTGAGCGCGCCGCGGCCCAGAACCCCCAGGGCGTGTGCCTCGTCGAGCAGCTCGCCGACCGGGCCGGGCTGCAGCCGGCCGGCCCAGCGCGGCCGGCGCCAGACCAGCGCCTGCGATACGGCGACGGCGTCGACCCCGGCGCCGCCCGGCAGCTCGGCGAGCAGGCCCAGCAGCAGGCGGCGATCCAGCGGTGCAGCGGTGGAGAACAGCGGCGTGGACAGCGCGGCCCGCGGCTTGCCGTCGGCGCCGCGGCTGCCGATCAGGCCGGGGCGGGACGGCAGGTCGAGCCAGGTGGCGGCCAGCAGATGCCAGCGCTGGGCGGTGGACTGCTCGGCGAACCGATCGGCGAGCACCGTCGGTGCCCAGTACGGACCGTCGGCGTCCGGCCAGTCCCGCAGGTCGACCGTCGCCGGGTCGGGAACGTCGGCGGCGATCAGCCGGGCGGTGGCAGCCACCTCGAGCAGCAGGCCCAGCCGGGCCTCGTCGACACCGGTGGTCTTGGCCAGGCGCTTGACCTCGCGCACCCCCAACCCGCCGCTGCGGAGTTCTGGCACCGGGGATTCGCCCAACGTCGCCAGGAGCACGTCGAGTTCGCGCAACAGGTCGATCACCGCGCCGGCGGCGGCCGCGTCCACATCGGCCGTGGTGGTCTGCGACACCACCGGATCCGGCTCCCGCAGCGACAGCGGTCCGGGCTGTTCGCCCCGCAAGACCTGCCCGACGAGCCGCGGCAGGATCACCGTTTCGTCATCGACGCGGCGCAGCAACCCCGTCGCCAGCAGCTGGGGCACCGGCCGCTCCGGCGGCGCGCCGGGCGCCGCATCGCGGGTGCGCCCCACCGGGGAGCCGGTCAGCAGCTTGTCGAGCAGGTCACGCTGCGGTGCGTCCAGGCCGGCGACGGCAGTGCGCAGCGCCGTGATGTCCGCGGGCGCGAGGGCCTCTCGGGTCACCTGACCGGGGTGCCAGGGCAGGCCGGCGCCCGCCTCGGCGGCGACGCGCAGCACGCCGCCCGGTTCCGGCGAGCCCCAGCACAGTGCTCGCGCAATCAGATCGGCCAGCGCATCGGTCACCGCGTCGGTTGACGCCCGGTCGCCGAGCAACGCCAGCAGATCGGCAACCGGCACACCGGTGGCGTCGGCATGCAGCTCCAGCAGCGCGTCGAGGACGGCCAGCCGCAGGTAGTCCAGCTCATCGGTGGCCGCCCGCACCGACTGGCGGGCCTGGGCGCGCGCCGCGAGGGCGGCGATACTTCCCGGCGGGGGCTGGGCGAGGTCGGGCCGCAGCTTCAGTAGCCGGATCAGATCGTCATCGGGCAGGTCGGCCAGCCACGACCCCAGTGGCACACCCCGGGCGCGTTCGGTCATCGATGATCAGGGTAAGGCCCAACCGGTGAACGCCGTCGATCGCGACCTGTCAGAATGGAGCCGTGGCTGGAAACCAGGACAAGAAGAACCGCTACGTCGACAACGGTTGGCCGGAGACCGACGGCGAACCTGCTGTGAGCGAGCTGCGCACCGACCGCACCGGCGCACTGTCGCCGTTCGGGAACCTCGAGTTCCCGCTGCCGGCTGACGAACTGCCTTACCTGCATCCGGTCACCGTCGTCAACCGGTAGCCGGTGACGCCGTGACCGGGCCGCTGTCCCACCTCGATGAACGGGGCGCGGCTCACATGGTCGACGTCAGCGCGAAGGCGACCACCAAACGGGTTGCGGTCGCCGGTGGGGTGCTGCGCACCACCGCCGAGGTGGTGGCGCTGATTTCGACCGGCGGCCTCCCCAAAGGTGATGCCCTGGCCACCGCACGGGTGGCGGGCATTATGGCGGCCAAACGCACCAGCGATCTGGTCCCGCTCTGCCACCAGCTGGCCCTGACCGGCGTGGACGTCGACTTCACCATCGGAACGGCTGCCATCGACATCAGCGCGACGGTGCGCACCACCGACCGCACCGGCGTGGAGATGGAGGCGCTGACCGCGGTCAGCGTTGCGGCGCTGACCCTGTACGACATGATCAAAGCCGTCGATCGCGCCGCGGTCATCGACGGCATCCGGGTGCTGAGCAAAGACGGCGGTCGCACCGGGGCCTGGGAACGCCCGTGAGCACCCGGGCGGCCCGGGTGATCATCGCCTCCACCCGCGCCTCGACGGGGGTCTACACCGACCGCACCGGGCCGATCATCGCCGAATGGCTGCAGCAGCGGAGCTTCGCCCCGGTGCAGCCGGAGGTCGTGGCCGACGGCGAGCCGGTCGGGGCGGCCCTGCGAGCCGCCGTGGCGGCTCAGCCGGAGCTGATCATCACCTCGGGCGGGACCGGGATCGCGCCGACCGACGACACCCCGGCGCAGACACTGCGCGTGCTCGACTACGAGATCCCCGGTCTGGCCGACGCCATCCGCCGGTCCGGGCTGCCGAAGGTGCCCACGTCCATCCTCTCCCGCGGCGTGTGCGGGGTCGCCGGTCGCTGCCTGGTGGTCAACCTTCCCGGGTCCACCGGGGGCGTTCGCGACGGGCTGGGAGTGCTTGACGACGTCCTGGATCACGCGTTGGACCAACTGGCCGGCGGAGATCACCGGTGACCGCCGGAACTGCCCGCGTGCTGCGGGCCGAGATCACCGAGCAGCCCATCGTGCTGGCCGACCACGAGGACCTGGTGGGCCACCGCGCCGCGGGCGCGGTCGTCGGATTCGTCGGCATGATCCGCGACCACGACCACGACCGTCAGGTCAGCAGGCTGGAATACTCGGCGCACCCGTCGGCCCAGCAGGTCATGGCCGATGTGCTGGCCGAGGTCGCCGAGCAGGCCGCGGGGGTCCGCGCGCTGGCCGCCAGCCACCGGATCGGCGTCCTGCACATCGGTGATGCCGCGCTGGTGGCCGCGGTGGCTGCTGATCACCGCCGGGAGGCGTTCGAGGCCTGTGCGCTGCTGGTCGACACCGTCAAGGCCCGGCTGCCGATATGGAAGCACCAGTTCTTCGCCGACGGCACCGAGGAATGGGTCGGCTCGGCCTGACCGCTCAGCGACGAAAAGCGGGGCCGGCGATGCCGGCCCCGCTTTTCTCTTGTCTTGCCGGCGTCCTGCCTAGAGGACCCGGCTGGGCTGCTGCGCGAACGCGGCGAGCGCGTCGTTGCCGCTGATGTTCTCCGACTGCACGGCGTCCCAGAGCTGCTGGTGGAAGCCGACCGAGACCGCGTCGCGGTTGCCGTCCTGGGCAGGAGCGGTCTCGCCGCCGGGGGCCGGAGCCTCCGGAGCAGGAGCCTCGGGGGCCGGAGCCTCCAGTGCCGGAGCTTCGGGGGCCGGAGCCTCCGGGTTCCACCACGGCGCGGGGGGAGCCTCGGGGGCCGGCGGAATTCCCTCAGCGGCCGGGGCCGGAGCCTCGGGGGCCGGGGCCGGGGCCGGGGCCGGTGCTTCGGGAGCCGGAGCCTCCAGTGCCGGAGCTTCGGCCGGGGCCGGTGCTTCGGGGGCCGGAGCCTCCAGTGCCGGTGCTTCGGGAGCCGGGGCCTCGAATGCGGGCGCCTCCGGTGCCGGAGCCTCGGGGGCGGGTGCCTCCGGTGCCGGCGGAATCCAGCCCGCGGGCTCTACCGGTGCCGCGCCTTCGGCGGGTGCCGGCGCCTCGGGGGCCGGGGGAATCCACCACGGCGCGGGCTCGGGGGCGGGAGGCGGTGCCAGCGGGTTGTCCAAGGCCACGGCCTCGCCGCTGAGCTCGGGGTTGTCGATCGGGGCGTCCGCCGGCGGTGTCACCGGAACTTCGCGCTGGGTTGCGCTGGACAGGCCGCGCCCGCAGACCGGCCAGGCGCCACGGCCCTGGGTGGCCAGAACGTGCTCGGCGATGGCGATCTGCTGCTCGCGGCTGGCCAGGTGTGCCGAGGGGGCGTACTTGCCGCCGCCGTGGGCACTCCACGTGCTGGGCGAGAACTGCAGTCCGCCCTGGTAGCCGTTGCCGGTGTTGATGCTCCAGTTGTTGCCGGATTCGCAGCGGGCTACGTGGTCCCATTCGTCATCGGTAGCTGCGGCCGCGGTGCCCGCGAGGGCGAGGCTGCCGCCACCGACCACGGCTCCGGTGAATGCGATTTTGGCGATGTTGACGTGCGATTGGGGGGGCTTGCGATGCCGTCCACTCATACGGTGGTGAATTCCTCTCTGTCTACGCCTGCGAGGTCAGCGTCGGGTTCGGGCAGGGGGGCTGCCCGGCCGGGACGCGCACCGTTGGCGCATCGTCGGCTTCACCCCTAGAGGCCTGTCATGGCCTCAAGGCCGCACTCGGCGGACCCATTGGGTCCCCCGTCTTCATCCATCAGGTATTTGTGGTTTTCCTCGCCCGTTGGATGAAGCTCGGCGCTACGGGTGAGGAAAGGCGGATCGAACGGAAGATTTTTCGATACACCCGCCAAGCACCGTATCGGGTCTTCGGCCTTGAGTCACCCGTGACGCGCCCCGGCGTTTTCATCGCTGTTTCTTCTCGTAACGCCAGGAACCTGCCTTATTTGCGCAGTTCAGAGGCGTCGCAACCAAGCCGTTGTCGGCCCGTGATCAATTCGTTATGTGACGTAGATCATGTTTTATCCGCCGGCGAACGGCGGCAGGACATCGACGGTTTCGCCGGGCCGCAACGCGGCTTCGTGGTCGCGGACGGCGACGCCGTCGCGCAGGTAGGAGCATCGGCTCAACACGGCCGCCAGTCGCTCATTGCGGCCGGAAAGCGTCTCGGCCAGGCCTGCCACCCCCACGCCGCGGGGCACGCTGACGGTCTCGTATTCGGCCCCGGCGGCCGCCCGGGCCGCGGCGAAGTAGCGCACCGTCACCGCGACGCTGTCCATGGTTCCTCCGGTCTGAGTGCTCGCTGCGGTCTCGGTCATCATTCAGCCCCCGATCGCGCTCATCGGCCGGTCCGGCTGGATGAAGTTCGGGTCGTTGATGCCGTGGCCGGCCTTCTTGATCCACATCGCGGCGCGCCATGCCTGCTCGATGGCGTCGTCGTCGGCCCCGCCGCGCAGCAGGGCGCGCAGGTCGGACTCGTCCGTGGCGAACAGGCAGTTGCGGATCTGGCCGTCGGCGGTGAGCCGGGTCCGGTCGCAGCTGCCGCAGAACGGGCGTGACACCGAGGCGATGATTCCGAAGGTGCCGGCGGGAGTGTCCGGGCCTTCCTGGACCTGCCACAGCTCGGCAGGCGCGGATCCGCGCGGCTTGGCGTCGCGGCGCAGCGCGAAGCGCGCCCCCACCGCCTCCAGAACCTGGTCGACGTCGAGTCCGGCGTCGCGGGTCCATCGGTGGTCGGCGTCCAGCGGCATCATTTCGATGACCCGCAGCTGGTAGCCGTGCTGCAGGCAGAAGTGCAGCAGGTTGACGATGTCGTCACCGGTGATCTTGGGGTCCAGGACGGCATTGACCTTGATGGGTGTCATGCCGGCCCGGGCGGCCGCATCGAGCCCGGCGAGCACGTGGGGCAGGCGGTCGCGACGCGTGATCTCGGCGAAGTGGGCGCGATCAACGGTGTCCAGCGACACGTTGATCCGGTCCAGGCCGGCCGCCACCAGGGCGCCGGCGCGCCGGGCCAGGCCCAGGCCGTTGGTGGTCAGGGCGATCTCGGGGCGCGGCTGTAGTGTCGCGGCCCCGGCCACCACGCTTTCGAGGTGCCGGGCCAGCAGCGGTTCGCCGCCGGTGAACCGGATGTCAGTGATGCCCAGCCGGGTGACGCCGATCCGCATCAGTCGGATCAACTCGGCGTCGGACAGCAGGTGGGTGCTGGGGATCCAGTCCAGCCCTTCGGCGGGCATGCAGTAGGTGCAGCGCAGGTTGCAGCGGTCGGTCAGCGATATCCGCAAGTCGGTGTGGACGCGGCCGAAGGAGTCCACCAACGGTCCGGAGGTGGGCATCGCGGTGGCGGCGGCGCGGTGCTCGGCGTGGTCGAAAGCCTTGCGGGTGACTACGCCCGGGTCGGCCTCGGCCGCCACCGGCCCTGCTGGGGTGCGTCGATCCCGTTGCCTCAACGTCATGTCCGTATCCGATTCCGTCGGCCGCAGAGCGGCCGGATCGATTTCGGCGCGCGGTCCAGATCTCGTTCAGCGCCTCGGTCAGCCTACCGAGTAAACCTGGGTGTTTTGTGGGTCGCGGTCCGAGTAAGATCGGCTGCTGACGCGTCCTGCGCAGGCGGGACGCTTCCTTTATGTCCTCGAGTCCGTGATCAGTAAGACAAGCAGGTGAGACCAGTGCCGACCGGCAAGGTGAAGTGGTACGACGCCGCGAAGGGCTTCGGCTTCCTGTCCCAGGAAGAAGGCGAGGACGTCTACGTCCGCGCCTCGGCCCTGCCGGCCGGTGTGGAGGGTCTCAAGGCGGGTCAGCGGGTGGAGTTCGGCGTCGCGGCCGGCCGCCGCGGCCCGCAGGCGCTGACGGTGAAGCTGATCGACCCGCCGCCGAGCCTGTCCCGGAATCGCCGCGAGGCGGCTCCGGCCGAGCACCGGCACACCCCCGACGAGCTGCACGGCATGGTCGAGGACATGATCACCCTGCTGGAAGGCACGGTGCAGCCCGAGCTGCGCAAGGGGCGCTACCCGGACCGTAAGACCGCACGGCAGATCTCCGAGGTGGTCAAGGCCGTGGCCCGCGAACTCGACGCCTGAATTCAGCGGGCCGGGGATCTGCCGCGGCCACCCTGTCGTGTCGGTGCAGCCGTCCCGGTTTCGCCCAACTGGTCGGACCACCAGACCTCCGGCCAGCGATGGTGCTAGCGTCGGACTTGTGAGCCTGCAGCCGATCGCCCGCCAGTCGATCCCCGACGAGATCTTCGCCCAGCTCGCCGGACAGGTGCTCTCCGGCGACCGGACACCCGGCGAGACCCTGCCCAGCGAGCGGACCCTGTCCGAGGCGCTCGGCGTCTCGCGGGCCGCCGTCCGGGAGGCGCTGGGCCGGCTGGACCGCGCGCGCCTCATCCAGGTCCGTCAGGGCGAGTCGACCGTGGTCCGCGACTTTCGTGCCGAAGCCGGCTTCGACGTCCTGCCGCTGCTGCTGGTGCACGGCGGCGACGTCGACCGGGACACCTTGGCCAGCGTGATCGAGGCCCGCGCCGTGATCGGCCCCCAGGTGGCCGCGCTGGCGGCGGCGCGCGTCACCGACGACGCTCGCCGACGTCTGCGGGCCGCGGTCGATGAGTTGGCAGCCGAACCCGACCCCCTGCAACGAATGTGGCATGCGCTCGGCTTCTGGGAAATCATCGTCGAGGGCGCCGAATCCATTGCGTTCCGGCTGCTTTTCAACACCTTGCGGCAGGTCTACATCCCCGCCCTCGATGTGCTCGTCAATGTGATGGCCGCTGAGGTCGGCGATATTGCGCACTACCGGTCGCTCGCCGAGGCGATCGCCGCCGGGGACCAGGACGACGCCCGGAAGATCGCACAACAGCTGCTGGAACTGGGCAGCGCCGCGTTCGCCGAACTCACCGCCCAGCTGGAGGGCCCGCGATGACCCGCAAGCAACAGGGCCTGCCGCAGGCATTCGCCGAGTTCATCCGGTACCCGACTCCCTGGATGCTCGTCACCTGGGCCGCAGCCCTACTGGCGGCGCGCCTGGCGGTGGGCGGCTGGTCGATCGTCGATACGGCCATTGCCGTTGCGCTGGTCGCTTTTTCGCCTCTCGGCGAGTGGCTGATCCATACCGGCATCCTGCACTGGCGGCCGCGCACGCTGGCCGGTGTCACATTCGACTCGCGCCTGGCCCGCGACCATCGCCGGCATCACCGCGACCCCCGCGACATTCCGCTGATCTTCATCCCGTGGCCGAGCCTGATCGTGATCATCGCCGGTTTGACACCCATGGCGTTCATCGCCTTCGGCAACCCCGGAAAAGGGCTGACATTCGTCTTGACCATCGCAACGTTCCTGGTGTTCTACGAGTGGATTCACTACCTGGTGCACACCGACTACAAACCCCGCCACGCGATCTACCGTGCGGTCTGGCGCAATCACCGGTATCACCACTTCAAGAACGAGCGGTACTGGTTCACCGTGACCACCGCCGGCACCGCCGACCGGCTGCTGGGCACCTACCCGGACCCGCGCGAGGTGCCCTCGTCGCCGACAGTGCGAAACCTGCACGCGCCGACGGCAACCGGCTGACCTTTCGTAGCGGCCGCCGCAGGCGGCCGGCCGTGGCACTCTGGAAGGCATGGCCAGCTACCTCGCCGGCGGCGACTTCACGCGCGACACCGACTACATCTCCACCCGTATCACCGCCGATGGCCGTGACGGATATCCGGTGGAGCCGGGCCGGTACCGGTTGGTCGTCGCGCGGGCCTGCCCGTGGGCCAACCGCGCGATCATCGTGCGGCGCCTGCTCGGTCTGGAAAGCGCCATCTCCATCGGGTTCTGCGGGCCCACGCACGATCAGCGCAGCTGGACCTTCGACCTGGACCCGGGCGGGGTTGACCCGGTCCTGGGGATACCGCGGCTGCAAGACGCATACTTCAAGCGCATTCCGGACTATCCCAAGGGGATCACCGTCCCGGCGATGGTCGACGTGCCCACCGGTGCGGTGGTGACCAACGACTTCGCCCAGATGACTTTGGACTTCTCCACCGAGTGGACTGACTATCACCGGCCGGGGGCTCCGCAGCTGTATCCCGAATCGCTGCGCGACGAGATCGACGAGGTGAGCAAGAGGATCTACACCGAAATCAACAACGGTGTGTACCGGTGCGGCTTCGCCGGCACCCAACAGGCCTACGACGCGGCCTACGGCCGATTGTTCAGCGCGCTGGACTGGGTCAGCGAGCGACTGGCCGACCAGCGATATCTGGTGGGGGACACCATCACCGAGGCCGATGTCCGACTGTTCACCACGCTGGCCCGGTTCGACCCGGTCTACCACGGGCATTTCAAGTGCAACCGGCAGAAGCTTTCCGAGATGCCGGTGCTGTGGGCCTATGCCCGGGATCTGTTCACCACGCCCGGGTTCGGCGACACCATCGACTTCGTCCAGATCAAACAGCACTACTACATCGTGCACGCCGACATCAATCCGTCGCAGATCGTGCCCGTCGGGCCGGATCTGGCGAATTGGCTCCGCCCGCATGGACGAGAAGCCTTGGGCGGCAGGCCGTTCGGGGAGGGAACGCCGCCAGGTCCGGTGCCTGCCGCAGAGCGGGTGCCGACCGGGCACGGGGCTGAGCCGGCAAGCACCGGCCGTTAGCGCGGCGCCGGTCGGGGTCTCGGCATCAGCTCAGCGCCGGACGGCTCCAGCGCATCCCGACCGCCCATTCGGCGTGCGGCACCGCGAACTGTTCGCCGGTGCTGCTGTCCACCACCAGGGTGAGCAGCTGTACCACCAGGCCGCGCAGCGGGCCGCGCTGCGGGTCCACGGTGGGGACGGTGACCGCCAGCGTGCTGCCCGGCGAATACATCCTGCCGGTGGATTCGTCCGGGCTGTCGTAGAGCCGCAACAACCGCCATGGCGCCCGGCCGATGGTGGTGTCCACCGACAGCTGCACCGGATGCCGCGAGTCGACCGGCAGGGTGGCCCGTTCTTCGGTCAGCAGGCACTCATCGAGGTCGAGCACGCTGCAGTACAGGTACGGGCCGACCCGGCTGAGGTGCCCGTTGGAGAACACGCTGATCTGCGGCGGCGTCGGCTCCTCGGCCCGGGTGAACCACCAGGTGCCCAACCCGGCCAGCGTCGCGGCCACCACCGCCAGGACCGCCACCGCGACAACCGTCGAGCGTTTCACCTGCACCTCACCCCTGTCTCGCCGCATCCAGGCGGGCACCGTCCTGCTCGATCAGCACCGGCCGGTTGCCCCCGAGGCCGGGAATCAACGAGTCGCCGTGGAACGACAGGATGGTCTGGGCCAGACCCGGGATCAGCAGAGCGGTGATCGCGGTGAAGCCCACCCACAGGTCGGTGTATACCAGCACCCCCAGCGCACCACCCAAAACCCAGGCCAGTTGCAGGGTGGACTCGGTGCGGCCGAACGCCGATGCCCGCGACTCTTCGGGCAGGTCGTCCTGGAGCGCGGCATCCAGCGACGCCTTCGAGATGGCGCTCGCCCCGGAGGTCACCAGCGCGGCCACCGCGGCCATCACCAGGGTTCCGGCCACCGCCGCGGCCAGCGCGACCGCAGTCACCGCCATGGTGCAGCGCACCACCAGGACCGCCGGGCGGCCGAGTTGAAGACGTGCGCTGGTGAAGTTGCCGGCGAAGTTGCCCACACCCGCCGCCGCCCCGATCAGCCCGAGGATGCCCAGCTGCACCCAGCCGCCGGCGTTGTGCGCCTTGGCGACGAAGGCCGGGTACAGGAACAGGAACCCCACCATGGCTTTGATGGTGCAGTTACCCCATAGCGCGGCGATGATGTTGCGGCCCAGGGGTTGCCGCAGCGGTTGACTCAGCCTCCCGCCGGCCCGCCGGACCTGTTCGGGCCAGCTACGGCGCCGATCGTCGAAGCGATAGCTCAGCGTGGTCGGGACCTCGCCGGCGGTCACCTCCACCCATCGCGGAATCCGCATCGAGAGCACCGCGCCGGCCACCGATACCGCGATCAGCACCAACAACGCGCCCGGCAGCTGCAACAGGCGGGTGAAGACGTACTCCGCCCCCGCGGCGACGCCGCCGCCCACAATCGTGCCGCCGAGCAGGCCGAACACCGTCAGCCGGGAATTGACCCGCACCAGGTCGATCGACGGCGGCATCACCCGGGGCGTCACCGCGCTGCGCAACACCGTGAACGACTTGGACAGGACCATCATCGCCAGCGCGCAGGGGTAGAGCACCCAGGAGCCGAACGTTCCCGCGACACCGTCGTAATTGGCTATCAGCACCAGGGCCAGCACCGTGCGCAGCGCGAACGACATGGCCAGGGCCGCGCGGCGGCCGTGCTGGACGCGGTCCAAGGCGGGACCGATCAGCGGCGCGACCACCGCGAACGGCGCGATCGTCACCAGCAGGTACAGCGCCACCCGGCCCTTGCTCTCGCCGGCCGCGGCCGCAAAGAACAAGGTGTTGGCCAATGCCACCGCCATCGCCGCGTCCACCGCGAAGTTGGCCACCACCGGCCAGGTCAGCGCGGTCAGACCGGACTTGTCGGCGCCGTCGGCGGTGGCGGCCCGCTGCACCAGCCCGTACATCCGGGAGCCCATCTCGCGGCTGCGGGCCGCTGCGGCCCGGGTGACCCCGATCCGGTCGCCGGTCTGCGAACCGCCCGACGGCGGGTGGTGGCGCGGCGTCTCGGTGTGCTCGCGCAGTGGTGGCAGGTAGCGGTTGGCACTGGGCATCGGGCGTCGGCGCTGGTCACCCGTATGGTTACTGGGGTAGTTGGCCATGCCGGGATGTTGTCCGGCGGAGCCGTTGCGCCCACCGCCGCCGGCGGCCGGGGGCGTACGGCGCCGGCCCGGTTCGGGAAGATCACGCCGCCGTGCAGACACATCCGCGATTCTTCCCTATGCCGGCCGCTTGCCCGCGCAGGCCGTCGTCGTGCCTGCATGTGGCTGACTGAACCGCGCTGCGGCAGTATTAGGGGCGTCATTGAACGGAAGGGACCCGCGTGACCGGACCCAGCGCAGAATCAGACACTGCGACCATCGCCGTGCCCACGGTGCTGGCCATGGCTGTCGAACAGGCACGCTCGGCCGTCGCTGAATTCAGCGGCGCCGATACCGTCGGTGAGCATTTGGGCGTCGACTACGAGGACGCCAGTGCGGCCACCCACCGGTTCCGGGCACTGCTGCCCGGCTACCAGGGTTGGCAGTGGGCCGTCGTCGTCGCCGCCGTCCCCGGCGCCGTCCGGCCCACGATCAGCGAGGTGGTCCTGGTGCCCGGGCCGGCGGCCCTGCTGGCTCCCGAATGGGTGCCGTGGGACCAGCGCGTCCGGCCGGGTGATCTGGGACCGGGCGACCTGCTGGCACCGCCGGCCGGCGACCCGCGCCTGGTGCCCGGCTACACCTCCAGTGGCGACCCGCAGCTCGACGAGGTCGCCGGTGAGATCGGCCTGGGCCGACGCTGGCTGATGAGTCCGGTGGGCCGCGCCGAGGCGGCGCAGCGCTGGCACGACGGGGAGTACGGGCCGGATTCGGCGATGGCGCGCTCCACCAAGCGGATCTGCCGCGACTGTGGCTTCTATCTGCCGCTCGCAGGCGAGCTGGGCACCGTGTTCGGTGTCTGCGGCAACGAGATGTCCGCCGACGGACACGTGGTCGACAACCGGTACGGCTGCGGCGCGCACAGCGACACCCCGGCGCCCGCCGGAACCGGGTCCCCGGCGTACGAGCCTTTCGACGACGGTGTGCTGGAGATCGTCGACGCCACTGCGGTGTCGACCGCCGGTCCGACTGAGACGGTGGACGAGGCCGCAGCCGAGCTAGACGCCGTCGGCGAAGCGCCGACCGACGCCCCGGTTGAAGCCGACGCCCCGGTTGAAGGCGACGCTCCGGTTGAGGCCGAGGCTCCGGTTGAAGGCGACGCTCCGGTTGAAGGCGAAGCCGCAGCTTCAGCCGAGGCCCCGGCCGAGGAGGCGCCGGAGCCGCAGTCCGAAGCCGCCCCCGATGCCGGTGCGGCCACGGAGGCTCCTATCGGCGATGCCGCGCAAAGCCCGGACGAGCCGCAGACGCCCTAGCCGAAGTTGAACAGGTACTCGCCGGGGAGCACCAAGACCATGTTGAACACGGTGCCGATCACGGCTCCCGGCAGTCCCACCACGTAGTTGACGACCTCGCTGTCTCTTATACACATCTG